>JABJPZ010000083.1 GCA_018663635.1 Crocinitomicaceae bacterium | reverse complement strand
TTTATTTCCTGCAGCCAATTTATCGATGGATTGATGCCACTCATCAAAGGCCCCTTCTGGATGCTCTTTTTTGACAAAATTTGAAATTGACGTTAAATAGGCTTTGTAATCCGGATAAGGCTTCAATTTCTGAGAACGAATGCGATTAGCAGTTTTATACACCTGCATTCTTTGCACGTCGGTAAATTTGCCACCATACCACTGCACTTCAAATTCATCCATAAATTTTTTGGCATCACTTTTATTAGCGGATGCAAGCCAATCTTTTGATTGATCAAAAAATTCTGACGAATCAGTTGAAAAAGAAGTGAATTGTGCTATACCTTGATGGAAAATCAGTAGTAGGTAACCAAAAATAATATGTTTTAATTGCATGTATTCACTTTTTAAATAACAACATTGCCCAACCTTCTTTTTCCAACATCTCTACAAAAACCAATCCTAAATCAACTGCTTTTTGATTGATTACTTCAAAATCTGTCTTGTAAAAACCACTCAATATAAGTAACCCATCCTCAATTAACTGATCAGCATAAGCTTCCATATCCTCTAAAAGAATATTTCTATTGATATTTGCTAAAATAAGATGAAATCTTTGATTCGTCAGACAAGTAGCATCACCGCGGAACACGTAAATATCTGAAACATCATTCCGCAAACAATTCTCAAGTGTGTTTTCGTATGCAAATTCTTCAACATCAACAGCCCAAACCATATTTGCACCGTTCTTTTTCGCAATAATTGCAAGAACTCCTGTTCCACATCCCATATCCAGCACATCGATATCATTCAACTGTAAGTCAAATAATTTCGCAGCAATCATATACGTGGTCTGGTGATGGCCCGTTCCAAATGACATCTTAGGAGATATAACGACGTCCATTATGCCAGGTTCAGGTTGATTGTGAAAAGGAGCCCGAATGATACATTTATCTTTAATTACAATAGAATCAAAATCCTTTTCCCACAACTCATTCCAATTCTTTTGAACGATTTCCTTGGTTAAATATGAAAAATTAAGCCCTGGTATTTTTAAAGCCTGCAAGCTGTCAAAGCAATCTTCATCATAATCTGCTATTGGTATGTAAGCTTTTATGCCCTTTGGAATATTGACAAAACTCTCGTAATTAAGTTCGCCCAGCTCATATACCAACACCTCTCTTGATGGTAAAAGTGGCTCCAGAATGAATTCAACCTCAATATAATTCATTTAAAATGCTTGAGCAATTTCCAAAAATTTCTTTGGCTCCAATGAAGCCCCACCAATTAATCCACCATCTACATCTTTACAAGCAAATAATTCCTTGGCATTGTTTGGATTGCAGCTTCCACCGTATAAAATGGAAATTGATTCAGCCATTTCTAGGCTATACACCTTTTCGATTGTCTTACGAATGTAAGCATGCATTTCTTGCGCTTCTTTTGCCGATGCCGTCAGGCCTGTTCCTATTGCCCAAACCGGTTCGTAAGCGATAATCACTTTTGTGAATTGAAGATTATCAAGGTGAAACAGGCCTTCATTTAGCTGCTGTTCAACTACATCAAAATATGTTCCATTTTCTCGTTCAATTCTTGTTTCGCCACAACAGTATATTGGAATAATACTATTTTTTAAAAGCCCATCCACTTTATTTTTTAAAAACTCATTACTCTCATTAAAATAGCTGCGCCGCTCACTATGACCAACTAGACAATATTTCGCACCGATATCATTTAACATCGCAGCTCCAATTTCCCCTGTAAAGGCGCCAGAATCATTAGAATGACAATTTTGCCCACACAAATCAATTTGCTTTCCGTTCACTTTTTGAAGCTCCATTAAATAGATAATTGGAGGAGCAATGATACAATTAACATCCTGGGGCCAATTTGAAGATTTAAGCTCATTAATAAAAGCACTTGAACTTTCCGAAGACATGTTCATCTTCCAGTTTCCTGCTACAATTTTTTGTCTCATTTAACTAATTCTTACTCTTGGGTCTAAGAAACCATACAGTACATCAACCAAGATATTTATTACTACAAAAAACACGGCAATAACCAGTGTAATTCCCATTGCCACAGGCAAATCTTCTCCTAAGACCGAATTGACTAACTGATTTCCAATTCCATCCCAGTCAAATACTCTTTCTACAAATACAGCACCCGCTAATAAAGAAGCAAACCAACCCGAAACAGCAGTAACTACAGGATTCAGCGCATTTTTTAGTGTATGCTTGAATATAACACGGAAGGACGATACCCCTTTTGCTTTTGCCGTTCTAACATAATCTTGAGACATCACATCTAACATTGAACTTCTGGTCAATTGCATTACAATAGCGAGTGGTCTAATGCCCAGTGTTATAGCAGGTAAAATTAGTCGGTCCCAATGATACTTATAGTCTCTTGTCCATTCATCTCTTTCTGCTAGCACTCCTGTACCTTCTAGACCTGTACCGGGCAGCTCCATATAGGACGAAACACCTGGTATAATGGTCAATCCCGTAAAGCCATTCAAAATGATCCCAAATAACCAAATTGCCATCCCAAGTAGGAATCCTTTTACTGTCATTTCAAGAACAACACTCCATTGCATTCTTGTCTTGACTTCAGAGCGAATTCTTTTTTGGAAATTTAAAAAGAGGCTAAAGCATAATCCAAGTAAAAGGAAAAAGAAAGGTAACATGGGCAAGCTCGTTACTTCGGTCCACAAGTTACCACCAACCCAGGCAATAATTATACCTGAAAGGTAGGACGGAGCAGACATACCAAGCACTCCAAAGACAATAGAGCTATTGTCTAAAAACGAGCCTTTATTCAACGCCGCAAAAACACCAAGAAATATACCTAAAATAGTAGCAATTACAATCGAAGCTATTGCCAAAATAGCAGTATCAGGCAGGGTGCTTTTAATAATATCGGATACCTCTCTGTCTGTACTATAGGACCGCCTCAAATAAGGATACTTCAGCACTACAGTTCGCGTTTCGCTCCAATCAAACAATTTTACATAGCTGTACTTTGTACTATCTAAATAAACATGACTACTATTAAAATTTTTATTGTGAACTGAAACGGGTGATAAATCATTTAAGTACAAACCGTAACGAAGTAGAAGTGGTAAATCTAATCCCAAATCATGTCTAATAGACTCTAAAATTTCCTTATTCGCATTCTGTCCACCCAACATTAGGGAAGGGTCGCCCTGTTTAAAATTAAATAAAAAGAATACAATCGTAACTACTCCAAAAAGGACAAGCAGGCCATAAAAAAGTCTTCTTATTATATATCTGAACATCCCCCTACTTTAATTCTAAATATTTTGGAATTCGGTTGTAATCCCACTTCCCTTTAACTCGTCCTTTTTCTAAATAAACCATTCCGGGATTCGATCGAATAACAATTTTCAACTCCGTGAGGTCACAAATATAATAAGGAAAATAAAATCCAATTTCATCTGCCAGTGAAGAAACTTCTTCTGCGTTAGCACTGGAAACAAAAGCAATTTCTACTCCATTGTTTTGAGCCTCAGACATCACGTCTTTCATAGCAATTAGTCCATCAACATTAGCCTTTGAAAGATCATAACATACAATCAATAGCAATCTTTCTTTATTGAGCATAAAATGTGTTACATCAATTTTAGGATTGTTTGGAGGCGTTAACATGACCGTAGAATCCTGAACATAAATCCAAGTACTGTCTGTCATAGGATACAGCGAATCTTTAAAATCAGTTCTTAAAACCAGTTCACTACGATTTTCCACGGTATTGTGCATTAGGTAATAAACTTCACCATAACCAGGATCATAATCCATCTCTATTTGCTCTCTAATAACACTGTCCTGTTTCTTACTGTCATTCAGATTGGAATAATCTTGTAAAAGCTGAAAGTCATTGATTTTTCGTTGATATCCTGTTTGCAAAACGTGCTTATCGCCATCGTAATCGACGGCCATATATGTAGCTTTAAAAGCGGCATCTTCCCAAAGTCGATTTGCCATGTACGAAGTATCAACAACAACTGTATCATTTCCGGAAACTTTGTTCCTCCATAGCCAATTCGTGTAATATTTCATTTCTTGAAGTTGCTCATCAGCTGGTAAAATTTGATTCCTTTCTTCCGCAGATTTCATATTCTCTTGAATACTATCACCAATTTTGTACGGCCTGTAATCTTTGATGGGTAAAAACGCATAAGTATATAAAGAGAATCCATAAGATAGCGTTGCCATTGCCATTGCAATAATAAAAACCTGTCTAAAACCCGTCTTTGTTATCTTTTTCAAAATAAGATAAATCAACATAGCACAGAACGTAAATATTAAAGGAAACCACCACCCAAATAATCCACCACCAAATAAGGCTATTAAAAGTAGCGAACCGAAAAATAAAAGCAAATCCTCTTTAAATTCATTTAACCGAATTCTTTTTTGTTTTAAGAAAAGTACAAACACAAAAAACACTAAAAACAAGTCTTTGTAAAAGGACTCTCGGGGAGTTAATGATCTACCCACAGATCCTTTTAAGGCGTCACCGAAACAACCACAATCTTCCACACACTCCCAATAAAAACTGGGAACCTCAATATTTTTTGCCGCCACAATCTCCAAGGAATCTGGATTTTCTTGATTAATTGATTTTCTGGCATTAACAGCAAGAGCAATCGTATCCATAAAAGGCGATTTCATTCGATTCAATTTATAAAATGCGCGCTCGTATTTTATTTTTCCTGTTTCTAAATCACCTGAAATAAATGCCCTATCGCCCTCTGACAACTTCCGATTAACACTCACATAGTCATCTCTGTTACTTACACAATCTGCAGTAAAATTGGTCAGCCAAGCAAAGAAAACCGTCATAATTAGAATGAGTGTGGTTGTAAGTCGTGTCCATGCCCCTACAAGAATAGCTAAGCCAAGTAACACTTCTGCACCACTAATTAATATTGAAAGTGACAACGAATAAGGCTCAAAGACAGACCAACCTGAGCCTAAGGACTCGGGTCTAAAATATTCTTCTAATTTAAAGGCAAATCCAATCGTATCATTTGCCTTAATCAATCCTGAAACAATAAAAATACCACCAACAACTATCCTAGACAACGAGACCGCAATATGCTCTCCTTTTTTACTAATCAAAAGCATTGCGCCTAAGACAAAAGCACTCGCAGTCATGATCCAATAGATATTGAAATCATCCACAATTTCAGGCTTTTGAAATCCAAATAAAGTCAGTAAAGAAGCTATAATTAAATAGCTTAAACCCTGAATTCCAAAAAGTGTTTTTATTCTTTTCATGACCGTTTTATTGTCAAAACTAAGTTAAGCTTTCATTCCTTTTATTTTTTTAACCTTCTTTTAACTTCTTATCAGCCAATAGAATCATGGCAAACATTGCATAATTTAACATATCCATATAGTTTGCGTCAATACCTTCTGATATAATTGTTTCTCCTCGATTATCTTCAATTTGCTTCACTCTCAATATTTTCATTAATATTAGATCCACTAAAGACGAGACTCTCATATCGCGCCATGCTTCACCGTAGTCATGATTTTTCGTGAGCATCAAATCACGGGTTAAATCTATCTGTTTTGAATAAAGCTGCGCGACATAATCAGGTTCAAGATCCAAATTATCTTCGACTAAATCTAATTGAATTAGTGACATTACGCAGTAATTGACAATGCCAATAAACTCGTTTTCAATACCCTCTCCCACCTTATTAACCCCTTTATCCTGAATGGTTCGAATACGATTTGCTTTAATAAAAATTTGATCTGTTAAAGAACTGGTTCTCAAAATTCGCCATGCGGTTCCGTAATCTTTGGTTTTCTTTATAAAAATGTCTCTACATTTGTCTGCAACAAGGTTGTATTGATCGACCGTTTCACTCATTAAATTCCCTAATAAAAATGGGTACGAAAGATAAGGTTTTTTACCCACAAAACGTGATTATTTGCAATGGCAAAGAAGTAAATCTTGACGTACCTAAGATAATGGGGATTTTAAACGTTACGCCAGACTCCTTCTATGCGGAAAGTAGAACACTTCAAACCAATGCACTCAAATGTTGTGAAAAAATGCTGGATCAAGGAGCGACATTCATTGATGTAGGCGGCCAATCAACCCGGCCAGGAGCAATATCTATCGGTGTAGATGAAGAAATACGGCGCACCCTACCAATCATTAAGCTTCTTGTGAAAAATTTTCCAGAAGCATTGATTTCAATTGATACATACAGATCTGCTGTTGCAAAAGCCGCGATTGAATCTGGCGTAGCGATGATTAATGATGTTTCAGGTGGTCAATTAGACCAGGGCATGTTCGATTTGGTAGCTCAGCACAATGTTTCATATGTTCTTACTCATATGCAAGGGGCGCCAGAAAACATGCAAAAAAATCCTACTTACAGCCATGTTACAAAAGAAATATTCGCTTCATTAAGTGCCAGGGTCAAAGATTTACAAAATAAAGGAGCTAATCAGATACTGATAGACCCTGGGTTTGGTCTAGGTAAAACAGTAAAACAAAATTATGCGCTATTGGATGGTTTGCATGACTTCATGGAATTAAAACTGCCAATCCTAGTGGGTATTTCCAGAAAATCGATGATATACAAACAGCTTAAAACGACTCCAGAGAAGGCGTTAAATGGAACCTCTGTTATTAACACCATGGCTTTAGAAAGAGGAGCTCAAATTTTAAGAGTTCATGATGTGAAGGAAGCAGTAGAGTGCATTACCTTATGGTCTGCCTGCTCCAGTTGGGATGATTAATGCTGTAACTATTACCCTGCTCCAAGAGCCAATCAATAGCCTCTTTTTTAGAAGTAAATAATTTAGTCGGTTTTACCGGCTGATTAAAACGTATATAGAAATTGCCAATTAATCTTTGAGCCATATTTTTGACTAAAATGGCATCCGCAACTGTAAAATGATTTTGATTGGACGAAGAAGCCCACTCCCGAACTTCCGTATCAACCGTTGCATTATAACCAGACTCAAACAAGTGAAGATATTTATTACTTGAACCCCAGCCTTTAACTATTTCCAAAATTTCCCAAATGTCTTCCATTGTGATAAAGGCATTCTCCTTAATGTAATAATGCAATACGTTGTCAGATCTCCAAACGAATGATATTTGCTTGGTATCGTATTTGTTTACAATATCAGCATTAGCTCCTGAAAAAAATTCCATTACCTAAAATTAGCAATTTTCGCAGCACCTACTATATTTACATCTCTTAAGATTGCATAAAAGCGAAAAACTATTTATAAATAGTATTGTTTTAACTATAACATGAATAAAGTCAAACCCTGGATAAATGCAATTCGATTACGAACGCTTCCCTTAGCTCTTTCTTGCATTCTGATCGGAGCTGGAATAGCTTTAAATAAAAGTGTATTTGATTGGTCCGTTCTTATCTTGACCGTAATCACGACTGTTTTACTTCAAATTTTATCCAATTTAGCTAATGATCTTGGGGACGGTTTAAAGGGCACGGATAATGAAAACAGAATTGGGCCAACGAGAGCTATTCAGTCTGGAAAAATCACGATTAGAGCTATGAAAATTGCAGTAATACTGTGCACTTTTTTAACACTCATATCCGGTTTAACTTTACTCTTTATTGCGCTTGATACAGGATGGAAATTCTTTGCTCTTCTGAGCATCGGAATACTTGCAATAGCCGCATCAATCAAATATACTATAGGTAAAAATGCTTTTGGTTATCATGGATTTGGCGATCTATTTGTATTTGTATTTTTTGGATTAGTTGGCGTTCTTGGAACCATTTACTTGCAAAGTAAAGCAATCGATTGGCTTGACTTTCTTCCTGCTATAGCGGTAGGTATGCTTTGTGCAGGAGTATTAAATCTAAATAACATGCGTGATTTCAAAAACGATACGGCCAGTAATAAGCGAACTTTAGTGGTCATATTGGGTCTTTCTACAGCAAGAGTGTATCACTTAATAATAACCTTATTACCTATTTTTCTATTCACTTTTTACCTCATCAAGGTTCAGTCTGGATATGATGCATTGCTTTTGTTAATTCCATTTGTCCTGTTACTTTCTGCCATTAAACGAGTTTACCACATATCGAAAGAGGAAGACCTCGATCCAGAATTAAAAAAGCTAGCACTAACCACATTTCTAACAGCAATACTCTTTACATTTAGCCTTGCTATTGAAATATAAGCAAAGGTATTTCAGATGGCTTTAACGTCGTAAGAATCATTATTGTTCACAATTTCAAACTCCAAGTTAGTCTTAACTTGCTCCTCTTCTAATCTTCTTGGCATTTCCGTTTTTAAATGATGAACAATTTGTTCACACACTGCTTTTTCGACTTTTTCTTGCTTCTTGTCTTTACTCAAAACAACGTCCGCAAAAAAACCAAGAATACCGCCTTTATGGACTTTCAGTATCTCATCAGCATTCTTAACTTGAACCTTTATTTTTATTTCCATTACAATAATAAATTCTACACAAAGCTATCGATATTTCCATAGGACAATCTAATTTTTGGCCTTCATTTTTTTATTATTTTTGCACGTAAATATTCCATCCTCCCACAAGGAATTAAAATGCAATACTTAATTAATGCAAATACGTCTTGCAACGACAGATGATCACCCGAATATTTTTCAACTTTTTCAAGATTGTGCGAAAGCCATGATTGCCGAAGGAATTTTTCAATGGGATGAACATTACCCAAGGATGAGTGATCTAACTCGAAACATAGACAAAGGAGAAGTCTGGGTGTATTTAATAAATCAGGTTATTGCAGGTACTATTACTTTGAATTTAGAAGAAAGCCCAGAATATAAGGCGATTAACTGGTCCTACTCAACATTTCGCGTTGTGCATCGACTTGCAGTCCATCCGAAATTTCAACGCATGGGTATTGCAAAAAGTTTAATGAACTTTGTTGAAGAACATTGCTTAAATAATGGCGTTGAATCTATTCGTCTTGACACGTACACCAAAAATAATGGGAACATGACATTCTATAACAATTTGAATTATGACAAAATTGGATTTGTATATTTCCGTTCAATAGAGGCGCCATTTGCTTGTTACGAAAAACTACTTAATCTATGAGAATTAGGCATTTAAAATATAGCTGTTTAAATACAATAAAGTTCTTATTGCTTTCTTTCTCCATATTCACGTCAGGTGCTTTTGCTCAGGAGAATTCTAGCTCCATTGATTCTTTGATAAAAAACCTCGACTTAGCTTCTAATAAAATTGATACGCTCAAAATCATTTTTGAATTGTGTGAAGCCCACGACAAGTATCAAGATCAGCTAGTCTATGCTCGGTTTGGAGTCGATATTGGTGAGCGATTAAGAACCAAAAAATATTGTGCTCTAGCTTATAGGAATATCTCCCAGGTACACGCAAAAAATAACCAATTGATTGAAGCAATTGATTGGAAGTTAAAGGAAATTGACACTTGGAAAATTAACAATTATGTCGTGCAATTGGCGCAGTCTTATTTTGAACTAGGTAAATTCTACACAAAATTAGGAGCTGGATCTAAAGCGCAAATATCTTTCGAAAATGCGCTTTCAATCTACGAGTCTAAAAATAATATAGAGGGAGTTGCTCAAGTAAAAAATGGATTAGGCGAACTTCACAAAAATCTTAATAATCTTGGGAATTCTCTAGAATTTTATTTTCAGGCTTTAGAGCTAGCACAAAAAGACAGTCTTTTTTTACAAGAGGCCAATACCATGGTCAAAATTGGTGAGATATACACGCTAAAAGGTGATTTCTTATTAGCTCAAAATTTTTTCACTGATGCCGTTGAACACTTTGAAGCCATTCAAAACCCGCTTGGAATAGCACAAACCACGAATGTTTTAGGAGATATTTATCGACAAACTGGTGATTTAAATCAAGCATTAGCGCATTATTATCAAAGCATCCGATTATTTGAAGAAGCGAATCAATTAAATGCCTCCGCCGAAGCTTATAATAATATTGGTTTGGTTTTAGAAAAACAAAATAAATTCGAATCTGCTCGAAATAATTTTATCAAATCACTGGAAATTAAATTGGAAAATGAATTAATTTATTCTGTTCCTCGCACCTATGCCAACTTAGCTTCAAGTTATGGAAAACTGGGCAACAACGCAAAAGCTAATTATTATTTTTCTGAGGGAATTGCCATGGCAAAAAAATTCGAAGTTAACGATGAATTGGCCTACTTATTCAAGAAAAAATCCGAGTACAAAGAAAGAGCGGGGAAATCCGATGAAGCACTACAACTATTTAAAAAATATTTATCCTATCAAGACAGTATACTGAAAAATGAAAACAATCAAAGATTAGCAGAATTACAAACCATCTACTCACTTGGTGAATTCGAAAAAGAAAATGAGCTATTAGGCCTTGAGAACCAATTGCTAACAAAAGATAAAATTGATGAGCAAAACAGAAAGGTTCAGCTCCAAGTCATTATCTATAGCCTTGTGATTATAGTCCTTTTGGTTGCTCTATTATTAGCCAATAATTACAGAAAATTACAATACATTAAACGAATTACAACACGGTTAAAAGAAACGAATGAAGAATTGAAAAAAACGCTTATTAGCAAAGACGAAAAAGAGCTTCTGTTAAAAGAAATTCACCACCGTGTCAAAAATAATCTTCAAGTAATAAATAGTCTAATTCGTTTACAGTCTTCAAAGATAGATGACCCGGCTGTTATTGGCTTGTTTCAGGAATGTGAAGACAGAGTCAAGTCAATGGCTTTGGTACATGAAGAGCTTTATCGCACGGACGACTTATCGAGTGTAAAACTTAATGAATATATAAGTAAGCTTGGCAATGATTTGTTGCAAGCATATGTAGTGGATAAAAAAATTGGTTTTAAACACAATGTTGGTATTGACTTTATGGGAATTGATACTTTAATTCCATTGGGTCTTATTATCAACGAAATGGTTACCAATAGTTTAAAACACGGTTTTAAGTCTGATAAAATTGAGAATCCCGAGATTTATATTGATATTATTACCAATGAAAATCAGGATTGTGAAATGAGCATTGGAGATAACGGTGTTGGCTTTTCTGATCATGTTAATTTAGAAACACCTGATACACTTGGTATGGACTTAATCCTAACTTTGGTTAGTCAACTTGATGGAACCATTACACAGGATACAACTAGAATTGGAACCCACTATATTGTCAAATTTAAAAATGTAGATCCCCGGGGAATTATACATCAATAAACCGAATATAAATCGTTGAACACCTGGTTAAAAAATAATACTTTGCAACGTATTTATGTGGACAACATTCGATACATTAATAAAATGAAATAGAAGTACCTATGGACGTACAAAATTACATACAAGGGAAATGGATGAACGGAGAGGGAACCGAACTGGAACTTTTTAACGCCATAACGGGTGAACAGCTAGGAACTACATCTAGTTTGGGCGTAGACTTCGAGTCAGTGCTAAATTACGGACGTAAAGTAGGTGGCGCTGCGTTAAGATCCATGACCTTCCAGGAAAGAGGGAGAATGTTAAAAGCACTGGCCCTGCATTTAATTAGCATCAAGGAAAAATTCTACACTCTAAGTGCTGCAACAGGCGCTACTCGAATTGATTCTTGGATTGACATCGAAGGAGGAATAGGGAATCTATTTGCAAACGCTTCTTTAAGAAAACAATTTCCAGACCTCCCATACTATGTAGATGGAGCAGCTGCTCCATTATCGAAAAATGGCACCTTCATTGGGCATCATATAATGGTACCGAAACAAGGAGTCGCCATTCATATCAATGCTTTTAATTTTCCAATATGGGGGATGCTTGAAAAAATTGCTGTTAACCTCATGGCTGGAGTTCCAGCGATTGTTAAACCGTCTGAATACACCTGTTATCTTACAGAACTCATGGTAAGAGAAATTGTTGCTTCTAAAATATTGCCCGAAGGAGCCTTACAACTTGTTTGTGGCTTAGGTAGAGGTATTATTGACTATGTAAATCACAACGACGTCGTCACTTTTACCGGTTCAGCACATACAGGTAAAAAATTAAAGAGCCTTCCGCAAATTATTGAAAACTCCGTTCCATTTAATTTGGAAGCAGACTCTTTGAATGCAGCTGTTTTAGGTGAAGATGCTTTACCGGGATCCGCTGAGTTTGATTTGTTTATCAAAGAAGTGCAACGAGAGATCACTGTAAAAACTGGTCAAAAATGTACTGCTGTAAGAAGAATTATTGTCCCTGAAAAACTGGTAGAAGATGTGCAAAATGCACTTAGTAAACGGCTGGATAAAACGGTTATTGGTGACCCCTCTCAAGAAGGTGTAAGAATGGGCGCACTAGCTTCTAAGACTCAGGTTGCTAGAGTAAAGGAAAATGTGGTCGCATTATTGTCGGAGCAAGCACTTGTTTATGGTGATCTCGAAAAATTTGATGTCATTGGAGCCGATAAATCAAAAGGGGCATTTTTCTCACCAATTGTTATGTTAAACGATGACCCCTTCAAAAAACTAACAGGCCATAATATTGAAGCATTTGGTCCAGTGTCTACCATCATGCCATACAAATCTATGGAAGAAGCTGTTGAATTGGTTAAGCTAGGCAAAGGTTCTTTGGTTTCTTCAATTGTAACGGCCAATGATGACCTGGCTAGAGAATTTGTTACAGAAGCTGCTTGCAGTAATGGAAGAATTTTAGTGTTAAATGAGCGGTGTGCTAAAGAAAGTACGGGACACGGTTCCCCGATGCCTTTATTAACACATGGAGGCCCTGGAAGAGCAGGTGGCGGTGAGGAAATGGGCGGAAAACGAGGAATACTCCACTATTTGCAACGAACTGCAATCCAAGGACATCCACAAACTGTTACAAAAATTACAGAGCAATTTCAAGTTGGTGCAGATCAACCGGAAGCCAATCCACACGTTTTCAGACAACATTTCGAAGAATTAATGGTAGGTGATACTGTATTTACGCACAAGCACACCGTTACTGATGCTGATATTGTAAATTTTGCAAATGTGAGTGGTGATAATTTTTATGCACACATGGATGCAACATCTTTAGATGGAACTATTTTTGAACAGCGAGTAGCGCATGGCTATTTCATTCTTTCTAAAGCTGCAGGACTTTTTGTTGATCCGAAAAAAGGACCAGTGCTTCTAAATTATGGTTTAGATGAAGCACGCTTCATCAAACCTGTATATCCTGGCGCGACAATTGGCGTTAAATTTACAGTAAAGGAAAAAATTGATCAAGAAAAACGATCTGAAGATGACATTGCAAAAGGAATTGTACGATTCTTAGTTGATGTATATGATGAAACAGGTGAAACAGTCGCGTTAGCGACGATTTTAACGATGGTAAGAAAATTAGACCAGCGTAATTAATCTTATTCTAAAAGAAATACCTAAAAACTTGAATTCAAAAAAATGAGTAATCCATTATCACAAGGAAAGGTAACCGAAGAAATAAGTTCAATTGGAATAGCAACGATAGAATTTGAACATCCAATGAGCAATTCTTTACCCGCTAATCTATTAGCACAATTAGCTGATGCCATTACCAAAGCAGGCGAGAACCAATTAATTAAAGTTGTTATTTTAA
>JABJPZ010000082.1 GCA_018663635.1 Crocinitomicaceae bacterium | reverse complement strand
ATATGGCGAAGATTGAAATTATCAATTCAGGTCTAAACTCTCCTAAAACTTACATAGAGAAAGGCAGTTTACTTATAATTGATGAAAAAAAAATCTCAGGGGATAAATTAGAGGTTTATAATAATTTATATCCTAAATAATGGCAAAAATAGATTTGTGTGATTACCATGTCAAGCCACTTTCAAAGACATGATATTCGCTAACCTAAGCATTCAAATATGAAGCTTCGAAACAGATTACTAATTACCGTTCGAAACATATTATCAATCAACCTTGCAGAATACGTCAAGTGGTCAGAGCGGGAATAACAGCCCCAAACGAAAGAATGATAAACAAAACCTTTAACTGGGACGAAAAAGTAATCATTATATGATCAGTTACTACAAATCTTGCTGCTGCAACGGTGTTAAGAAAAGTAATATGATTTACCGAATTTTTGAAGCGACTACGCGATATGAATAAATCAAATAAGATTAAACAACTCGGACATGAAGTTGGTTTACACTATGATGTCAGTGTTATTAAAAAAGGGGGAGAACAAAACCCGCATTTGTTATTTGATGCTCAAATTAAGCTCTTAAGTACATTAATAGAAAATCCTATTACAGCCATTGCTATGCATAACCCATCAGTATTAGGAGAAGATCTTTTTAGAAAAGAAAACTATTTGAATGTTTATCATAAAAAATTTACGGAGGAAATCGCCTACTTTTCTGATTCATGTATGGCCTGGCGTGATAATTTTGTACAACACCTTGATGACAATAATTTTCCGAATAGATTTCAATTGCTGATTCATCCGATTCTTTGGCCCGAAACAGAGTTGAGTCGCTATAAATTGTTAGACACCTTTAAAGTTAATTGCATTACTCAGATAGAAAACGATATTGAAATAGCGAAGAATATGTGGAAAAATCATTCTGGGGTAATTGAACATGATTTAAGAGAACTCAATAATAAGTGACTAAATAAGTATGCATCGCCACTTCTTGATTCATAAACCGTTAGGCTATTTGTCACAGTTTGTAAATAATCAAAATAAACGAAAAAACAAGAAGCTATTAGGTGAACTATTTATCTTTCCCAAGGGGACAATGTCAATTGGAAGGTTAGATGAAAACTCAGAAGGTCTACTATTACTTACAACAGATGGAAAAGTTAGTGAGCAAGTTCGAAGCAAAAAGGTAGAAAAGGAGTATTATGTTCAATTAGACGGCAATATTACTGATAAAGCAATTGAAAAAATATGTAATGGTATAGAGATTGGTATTAGAAACAAGAAATATTTGACATTACCGTGCAAGGCTAATCACCTTAAAAAATCTCCAACATTTGCGCCTAGAATTAAGAAAATAAGAGATGAAAGGCATGGTCCAACAAGTTGGATTACTATTACAATAACCGAAGGGAAATTCAGACAAGTTCGTAAAATGACGGCGGCGGTAGGGTTTCCAACTTTAAGATTAATCCGAGTTCGGATTGGTGACATTTATCTTGATCAATTAGCACCTGGAAAAGTCATTGAAGTGGGAAGTTTCAACCTTGATTGAGCGAATTTCACATGTTTTATTTATGCCTTTTTTATAGTATTAATTTACGCTAATGCACACTTCTTTATTGATTATGTTACCTGTAAAATTAATATTGAAAACCCTGAAAAAGACATACAACTTGGAGCGAAAAGCAATACTTAACTCGCAATGAGAATTGCCGAATGTCTGATAGAATCAAAAAAAGCAATCCCTATTCTTCCTCTTGTAATTCAGGCTAATCACATTATCTTTATTCCGGTGTCGGGTTTATTCAAATACATGCAACTTCATTTAGGTTCACGGTTCTTTTTAGGACTTTGTTTATTGTTTCTAGTACCAACCTATTTTATCAATAATAAAAACACACACGATTGGGGGGGAGACTTTGCTTTATACATTCAACAGGCAAAACTAATAAGTAATGGTCAGGACTTGACACAGAATCATTATCTATTCAATGATGAACACAATCGTGTTGGGCCGAAGGTATATCCAGTAGGATTCTCTATCCTATTATTACCTATTTATAAAATATTCGGTAACGATATCTGTGCATTTACCAGTCTCATCTCCTTCTTCTACATTTTAATGGGAATTCTTTCTTTTATTTTTTTCAAATCAAGATTAGGACAATTTTATGCTTTGCTACTGGTGTTGATTTTATTTTACAACCCGTTAATGCTTCAATTCAAATTGGAAGTGATGTCAGAGATTCCTTTTGCCGTATTTCTGCTTTTAACAGTATTGCTTTTCGACAGATACAGATCAAATCTATTATGGGCTATTGGAATAGGAATCTTGTTGGGTTTTACTGTTTCAATTCGAAGCATCGGATGGGCCTTGTTAGCGGCAATACCCGTATTTTATTTACTAAATAGAAAGCTAGAATCCTTAAAAAACTTGTCCGTGATTTTTGGAATTGGAATTTTAACAGCTTTAACAATTAATCAAATTTTTATTGGCAACGCCGCCGGTAGCGGATACACAATGCTATTTGATAATTATAATTTTCTTGAAACTTTTTACACGAACCTAGAGCATTCCTTTATGATTTTTGAAATTTTCTTTGGTGGAAAAGAAACACATGTCTTGTATCTGATTGTACTTCTTGAAGCTGCTGGGCTTGTCTTTGCACTTATAGGTATAATTAATAAAATAGCTACAAAAACATTGGACTATGCCGACTTGGTCTATTTAGGATCCATGATACTTATACTTGTATTCCCTTACTCAACCGTCGTTGGCATTCGGTACACGATTCCAATATTTCCTTTTTTACTTTATTATACGGTACTGGGTTTAGCTGCGATTGATTTGAAAGTCAATTTTTCAAAGAAATTTATGGCTTGTCTTTTATTTTTGTTGATTGGAATGGTTTACCAACCCGAAATTGCAATCATCCTTGACCATAACAAAAGTAAAATCCCCGGTCCATTGAGTCAAGAATCAATTGAATGTTTTAAGATGATCAAGTCGGACCTACCTGAAAATGCCGTTATACTCTTTCAAAAACCTAGAGTACTTGGACTATACGCTGACAGAGACTCTTGGAGTATTAAAAAGGATGCTTCTCAAAAGGACCTGGAGCGACAAAAAAATAAATTTAAATGTAGCTTTGTTTTGTCATGCAAACAGCTAGTTAATCCTGCAATTGATAGATATGTTGCTCAACATCAAAATAAGCATGAAGTATGGTCGAACGAACAGTTCACTCTAATTAAAATTTAGCTTAGATATTTTAGTAACATGACCCGTAAAGAGTTTTTAAAAGTATGTGGAATATTAGGAATTAATATGCCGTTGTATTCCTCTTGTCTTTCGAGTAATTTGACAACTAATTCAGACACTGATTTTTCGGGTAAAGTAATTATTATTGGAGCAGGTTCAGGAGGTTTGTCCGCTGGATACCTGCTAAAACAATTAGGTATTGATTTTGAAATTTTGGAGGCTTCTTCAAATTTTGGCGGTAGAATGAAAATAAATAATGACTTTACAGATTTCCCAATTCCATTAGGCGCTGAGTGGATAGAATCCAGCCCAACTGTATTCTCAAAAATTATTAATGATGCTTCAGTTCAAGTAGATATTGATACTATATCTGATTCGCCGGATCACAAGTTCGTTAATTCATCTTGGTTCAATTTCTTTGAAGAGTACATCGTACCTTCTATATCCGATCGTATTGTTTTTGATTCCGTGGTTAATTCCATTAATTATTCCCGAAACAAAATTGTTATTGCAACTAAAAACAGAGAATTAATAGCGGACAAAGTAATAATAAGCGTTCCATTAAAAATCCTTCAAAACAAAGACATTGCCTTCATCCCCGAGCTACCCAAGTACAAACAAGAAGCCATAAATAATGCTGAGATATGGGATGGGTTTAAAGCTTTTTTTGAATTTTCTGATCGTTTTTATGATTTAGGATTTGAAAAAATACTAGAGAATTCCGCTTCGGGTCAAAGGATTTATTACGATGCATCCTACGGGCAGAACAGTAATAAAAAAATCATTGGGTTATTCGCTGTTGGCCATACTGTGCATAATTATACTGGTTTATCTGATAGCCAACTGAAAAAAATTGTCTTAACCGAGCTAGATGTTATGTTCTCTAATCAGGCGACGGTCAATTATATAAAACACCTTAGCCAAGATTGGAATAAGGAACCCTTTATTCAAAGTGGTTATCTTACAGATCATGCAGACTGGCGTATGGTAAAAAAATTGGGCGAAACAATAAATAAAAAAGTATACTTCGCTGGTGGAGCCTATACAGATGGCGAGGATTGGGTTTCAGTTCATACTGCTGCGAAATCAGCAAAAAGAGTAATCGATGAAATTAAATTATAAAGCATTCACAATTATTTTTGTGTATATAACAGTGGCCTGAACTAATAACGTAGACCAAAGAACTTGCACATACTACAATACAACTGCTTGTTTGCATCATGTTTAAATTAGTTTGATTCTACAATACCTCCAGTCTTACCGTTTACAATACGAAAACTACCTTTTGTTGATTTATCAAGGCAACTTTTTCATTTTTCTTGTACTTTGCCTATCTAAACAAGAAAAATGAAAAATACTTTAACCGCGATATTAATTTTCACAGCATCAGCCTTATTTGGACAAGTTCCAAGTTTAACCTCAGCTAACATCAATACCATTGGATCGACCAAAATGTATTATGTAGCCGATTCCAATGCCACTAATCTGGATGGTATAAATGGAGCCAATGTTACGTGGGATTATTCAAGCCTTCAGGGGTACACCACAACCGTTGACAACAACCTAGTGGACGCTACAACTGCTGCTAACGCTTCCGACTTTCCAACTTCTGTTTTTGCAGACGAATTAGAAGGAAATTTTATGGTCTATGAGAATCAAGTTGCAGACTCAATTTTCGCACAAGGATATACTTTCAATGAACCCAGCATAGGAGATGTCCTGGTACTATTATCGACAGATGAGCTCAAAATAATGCATTATCCATTCACGTACATGGATTCGTTCAACGATTCATTATCAGGAACCTTGGACGTGGTAGGTGGCTTCCCTTTATCAGGAGATTATATTGGTGAGGCTGTAGTGAGCGCGGACGGTTATGGAACACTATTATTAGGTACTAATACTTATTCTGATATTTTAAGAGTGAAGATAGTTGAATCCTCTACTGCCAATTTGGGTTTATTGGGCACCATCCCTTTAACCCGAACTCAGTACAATTATTACCAACCAGGAACACAAAATTTCCCCGTATTCATGCATACTTCTTTAGATGCTGCAGGGGCAGTTCAAAATATCGTATATAGCCAGGACTTATTGTCGATTATTGGTGTTAATGAAGAAAGTCAACCCCTCAGTTTTTCAGTTTTTCCGAACCCATCAACGGATAATCTTTCTATTGAGCTAAAGTCAGCAACAGAATCTACTGCAATCATTACAATATCAAATATTTTAGGTAAAAAATTGCAGCAAAAAACAATTCAAGCCAGCTCAGCATCTTTTAAAGCCAATTTGAATGTGAATGACTTAGCTACTGGAGTTTATCTGGTAACTGTGAATGCAGGAAGTTCGCAAGCAACTAAACGTATTGTTATTAAGTAACAACTTTTGAGTTAAAGTTTAAAAAAGGTGCATTAATGGCACCTTTTTTTATGTTCAAATGTAAAATAAATGTTACATTTTTACAGTTGTGTTTTGGAAAATAGTTACACCATTAGTCGTAGTATTGTTGTTCACCTGGACAGCCATCTGCTTTGTGCCAACATTTATTTTTCGATTTCTATTGTTCAATGAAAAAGTATTTGGTTTTGTAGCAAAGTATATCTGGAGTCCAGGAATCCTTTTTTTATCCTTTGCTTCAGTTCATGTAAAAGGAAGAAAAAACATTCCCAAAGGAGAAAATTTCATTTTTACTTGTAATCATGAATCCATTTTAGATATTCCTGCATTATTCTATGCCTCCCCTACTTTTCTTTATTTCATTGCAAAAAAAGAATTGAAAAAGGTACCGTTTATTGGTTGGTCAATTTGGGCCGCAGGAATGATTTTTATTGATAGAAACAATCGAAAAAAAGCCATGAATAGTATGCGAGAAGCTGGAGTAAAAGCCCTAAAACAAGAGAAAGACATCGTTTCTTTTCCCGAAGGAACCAGGGGCAATGGAAGAGATATTAGACCATTTAAAAGAGGAACTTTTATAATTTCTAAGCAAGCAGATATTCGAATTGTGCCGTGTTCAATTTCGGGCGCTTTTAAAGTATGGCCATCAGATCAGCTAAAATTAAAACCTGGTAAAATAAAAGTTAATTTTGGCGAACCAGTAGACCCCAAGGACCATGCTGATAAATCTGATGATGAATTTGGTGCATTTATTCGATCAGAAATTATTAAGCTAAAAACTACACCTCAATAGTTACTTTATAGCCCGAGTGACTTCTCAAATTAAGTACACTTTCATCATCAAAAATCAAGTACTGTCCCTTAATCCCATTTAACCTTTTTTCGACACATGGAATTTTATCCAGTTTCATGCTAACTACTTTTTTGGGATATTCAATTACGGGATAGTTAATTGCGGTAATTTCATCGTTGTCAGAAATAAAATCATAATACGCTTCAGGCAACATTTCAATAAGCGCTTCTTTTTTGTCTAATAAATTTTCGGATGAATATTCATTTTTCAGCATACCACGCCAGTTGGTTTTATCAGCAACGTATGGCTTTAAAGCGACCTCTATAAGCCCTGCAAGCTGCCTGTAAGGAACTTCTGCTAACAATATAGCTCCAACTGCACCTTGATCAATCCATCTTGTTGGGACTTGTGTAGTTCGGGTAACGCCCACCTTTATTCCACTGGTATTCGAAAGGTAAACCACATGCGGCTGTAGATGATGCTTCCTCTCCCACTCCTCATCTCTTAGGGCCACGCCCTCATGAATCCTACTTAATTCTGGTCTGATAATACTTGGGGTAGCCAATGGTGACGACATAAAAGCATCATAGCTCATACCGTCACCAAAAGACTTTTTAATTTTTTTACCTGTGACAACACAGTTGATCTCATTTTGAAATTCTATCCGGATGGTTTGCCCAACCAAGTCAGTCATATCTATGAGTTCTTTCGGCTCCAGCGAATGGAACAACGGTAGCTGATATGCAACTTCATTTAAAAGTTCGGAACGCATTTTCCGTATGTTACCAGCGAACAACATTACAATTCGGCTGCAAGTCGAGAGCCTTGATCGATTGCCCTTTTGGCATCAAGTTCAGAAGCGACATCAGCACCTCCAATTAAATGAACATTAATTCCAGCGTTCTTCAACGGATCGAACAAATCACGAAAAGGTAATTGACCGGCGCAAATAACCACATGGTCCACATCCAAGATTAAATCCTTTCCATTCGAAGTAATGTGCAATCCTGCATCATCTATTTTGTGATAAGTTACGGAGCTCATCATAGTAACGCGCTTCTTCTTTAAATTTGCTCGATGTATCCATCCGGTAGTTTTACCAAGATTTGCACCTAGTTTTCCTTTTCTACGTTGTAGCAGATAAACTTCTCTTGACGCAGTATCAAACTGAGGTTGAATTCCTTCAATTCCACCCCTCACCTTGTTACTCATATCAACCCCCCATTCCTTCATAAATGCCTCTGTATTAACGGATGAAGATACTCCACTATGAGTTAGGAATTCTGCAACATCAAAACCAATCCCTCCAGCACCAATAATGGCTACTTTATTGCCTATATTTTTTTCATGTTTTAACACATCTAGGTAGCTCAACACTTTAGAATGACTAATCCCAGGTATGTCTAATTTTCTTGGTGTAATACCTGTAGCTAAAACAACCTCATCAAAATTCTTCAGCTCATTTAAAGCCGCCTCTGTATTCAGACGAAGTTCGACACCCAATAATTCTAATTGTTTTTTAAAATAACGTAACGTTTCGTGAAATTCCTCCTTGCCCGGAATCTTCTTAGCCATATTGAATTGCCCCCCTATTTGAGCTTCTTTTTCAAATAACGTTACCAAATGGCCGCGACTTGCTGCAACGGTTGCAGCCGCCATTCCTGCTGGACCTGCTCCAATTACTGCGATGTTTTTTTGTAAAGGAGCCGTGGTATAATTCAGTTCTGTCTCAAAACCTGCTCTTGGATTGACCAAACAAGATGCCTGTTTATTTTTAAATACATGATCCAAACAAGCCTGATTACATCCAATGCATGTATTGATTTCATTGCTTCTTCCTTCTTCAGCTTTCTTCACAAAATTTTCATCCGCCAAAAACGGCCGAGCCATGGAAACCATATCTGCGTGCCCATCTGCAAGAATTGATTCGGCAATCTCAGGTGTATTAATGCGATTGGTTGTTATTAATGGAATATTTACTTCACCCATCATTTTTTTCGTTACCCAACTGAAGGCCCCTCTTGGAACCATTGTAGCAATTGTAGGAACTCTGGCTTCGTGCCAACCTATTCCGGTGTTGATAATTGTGACACCGGCTTTTTCCAGCTCCTTTGCAAGTATTACCACCTCATCCCAACTACTGCCTCCTTCTACTAGGTCCAACATGGATAGCCTAAAAATGATAATGAATTCTTCACCGACCTCATGTCGAACACGTTTCACAATTTCAAGTGGAAACTTTATTCTATTTTGGTATGAGCCACCCCAAGAATCTGTACGTTGATTGGTTCTGGTAGCAATAAACTGATTAATCAAGTACCCTTCAGAACCCATAATTTCTACACCGTCGTAACCAGCATACTGTGCTAAGGAAGCGCATCGGGCAAAATGATCAATTGTTTTGTCAATTCCAGACTCAGTAAGCTCCTTTGGTTTGAAAGGGGTAATTGGAGATTGAATCTTAGATGGTGCCACATTAAATGGATGATAGCCATACCGCCCGGTATGCAATATTTGTAAACAAATCTTCCCACCTTCTTGGTGCACCGCATTGGTAATTACTTTGTGTTTATTCGCCTCTTTCTTGCTTGTTAATTTGCTTGAAAAAGGAGCAACCCAACCAGCTCTATCTGGAGAAATACCACCCGTAACCATTAAAGCAACACCCCCTTTAGCTCGTTCAGCAAAATAAGCCGCCATCTTTTTATGACCATTTCGTGTCTCTTCTAGGCCCGTATGCATTGAGCCCATTAAAGTTCTGTTTTTCAAGATTGTAAAGCCTAAATCCAAAGGGCGAAATAAATTGGGGTAATGCTCGTTCATTATTAGATTTTTGTTAGTTCGAAAGTAGTTAAAAGAACTAAAATTAAATTGCCCGCGTACTATTATTTAAGAATATAAGTAACTATTTCACTTGATGTACTCACCTCTTTTCACAATCGCAAACTTCTCATCATCCAAAGACAAATAGCCGTAATCATAACAAAAGAAATAGGTTAATCCAGCCTTAGTCTTGTAAACATTGGTGTAATAATCAAAATTAAATCGCTCAAAAAGAAGTTCATCTTTATGCACTTTTCCTTTACCATTAGGGCAAAAACCCTCCAATATTTTCCTGTTTCTTCTTAGTGTATTATTGATATTACGAATGTACTTATTCGCATCTCGATTGAGATTATTATTGTATGCATTACGGCAATAATCAGAACAAAATCGTTTGTCTACTCTTCCTTCTATTTCAATTGCACATTCGATGCAGTTCCTATTGCCTTGTTCTTCGACCACAGTTTAAAGATATGAACAGATAAAGCGGAAAGCAAATATGAAATTGTACTGTTATCCGAAAAGTAAGCGTTGTAAATAATTAAATGCAAACCATATATCAGCCAGCAAAAGATTAAATCAATAGTTATCAGTTAAATTTTATATAAACTAAAGATTTAATTATAAATAATTAAAATCATGATTTTCAATTACTTATTAAGCTACTATGAGACTTTGATTAATCGTAGATTCTAATTTATGGTACAACTCATTTGGATTAAAGGGCTTTGTCAAATAGTCATTCATTCCTATTGCCATCAGCTCAATTTTTAACGAAATATCTGTTGAAGCGGTCAATGCTATTATAGGGACGTGCTGGTTAAATTTTCGAACTTCTATTGTCGCCTTTCTTCCATCCATAACAGGCATTTGAAGATCCATTAACACCAAGTCATAATTGTTTGCTTCAATCATTGCTACAGCCTCTTCGCCGTTCGAAGCAAAATCCAATTGAACATTCCAATCTTTAACAATCTTTTGAAGAATCATTAAGTTGTATTCTAAGTCATCCACAATTAAAATGCTGGCATTAGATAAATCTCGCGAATCGTGAATCTGGGTTGGAATAACTTCCTGAACATTTCCTTTTTGAAGTGTGATGTCAAAGTAAAATGTTGATCCAACTCCCTCTGTAGATTCTATTTGAAGTTTACTATCCATTATACCGAGTAAGTCTCTGGAAATTGTCAAACCCAATCCGGTACCGCCAAACTCACGTGTAATATGTGACTCTGCCTGTGTAAATTTTTCAAATATTTTTTTCTGATTGTCTTTAGAGATTCCAATTCCAGTATCTTGAACCGAGATTCTAATGGTACTTTCCTTGTGATTTCCTACAATTTCCGAAACAGACAAATTAATTTCACCATTCTTAGTAAACTTTATGGCATTACTAAGCACGTTCGTTAAGACCTGTCCTATTCTAACTGAATCTCCATGATAACAAGATGCTATCTCTTTATCCATTTCTAAATTAAGGCAATTTCTTTTTTCCGCTGCACTTGATGTATGGGCTTTCTTCAAGTTGTTAATCAGCTTGTGAAAATCAAAAGGTGAATTATCTAACTCTAGTTTACCAGATTCTATTTTACTATAATCCAAGATATCGTTAATTAAGAGCATTAAATTATTAGAAGCAATGTTCAATACATCGATATTTTCTTCTTGGTCTTTTAAATGATGTTCCTTCTGAAGAATGTGGGCCATACCTATTATAACATTCAGTGGTGACCTAATTTCGTGACTCATTATAGATAAAAATTGAGATTTTGCATCAGACGCTCTCCTTGTTTCGTCAATAGAAAGCAATAATTGATTCTCAATTTCTTTTCTTCTCTGCACTTGAAAATCTAAGTATTCTGCAACCATCAATAAGTTATTCTTAT
Source organism: Crocinitomicaceae bacterium (assembly GCA_018663635.1). Classification (GTDB taxonomy): domain Bacteria; phylum Bacteroidota; class Bacteroidia; order Flavobacteriales_D; family Parvicellaceae; genus UBA10066. The sequence goes on along the minus strand of JABJPZ010000082.1, from coordinate 2,604 downwards.
TCAGATTTAATCGATGTTCTGGGTCGTCATCCAATGTTGAAATGGCAGAGAGCATCTTCTCTATACTTTGCTCTCTTAGCTTCTTCTCTGCAGTTAATTTAGTCGTAACCGCATGGTATTCCTTCTTCGCCAAACTGAAATCAGTTTCAATCGACATTCGCTCTAATTCTAATTGTAAAGAGTGTACAGAAACACCTTCCATGAATTTTAACATTTCCGGATTGTTTTTCCAGTCTGTTTTCACGAGGTGCTTTTCGGCTATTGCAGTAATTTTCTTACTTAGTTTCACGGTTACTAATTTTTATAATTCAAGTCGATTTACACTTTTCTTATGAGGCAAAATAAATCGGTGCAATCAACTAAAAATCATTGTTTGATGGAGTAAAACTATGCCTACAGCTATATCGAACGTGCTCGAATCATCCCAAAGGGCTGTTCTAATTTCCTAACGTGACAATTACGTTGTACAGAGGGCTAAATGTGGCTATTTTAATATAAAAACGGGAAGGTATCTACTGAATATAAGGTTATATACAACGCACTTCAGCTATGCTAAAAAAAGACATTGAATAAAAAAACAAGCGAACATTAAATATTACAATTATTTTTGTGGCATGTCAAGAATAGTAGTTGGACTTTCTGGCGGAGTTGACTCTTCGGTTACCGCTCATTTATTAAAAGAGCAAGGACATGATGTGATTGGTATTTTCATGCGAAATTGGCACGATGACGGTGTTATCTTAGATGATGAGTGTCCTTGGGTTGAAGACAGTAACGACGCACTATTAGTTGCCGAAAAGCTCGATATTCCTTTTCAAGTAATTGACTTGAGTAAAGAATACAAGGAACGCATAGTAGACTACATGTTCCGTGAATACAAGATTGGTCGAACGCCAAACCCAGATGTTCTGTGCAACAGAGAAATTAAATTTGATCTATTTCTAAAAGCTGCTTTAGAATTAGGAGCTGATTATGTTGCTACAGGTCATTATTGCAGAAAAGAAGTAATCGAAATAGATGGCGCGACCACCTATCGGTTGCTCGCTGGCAAAGACCCAAGTAAAGATCAAAGCTATTTCCTGTGTCAAGTAAACCAAGAACAACTAGCTCGAGCCCTTTTTCCGATTGGAGAATTATTAAAGTCAGAAGTACGTGAGATCGCACGAAAAGCCGACCTTACTACTGCAGAAAAAAAAGATTCCCAAGGCCTGTGCTTTATTGGTAAAGTAAGACTGCCCGATTTTCTGCAACAACAACTTGCACCTAAGGAAGGCGATGTGATTGAAATACCAGATACACACCATATTTTCAATAAACGCTCTGAAGACCCTTTAATAAGTGCTCAGCAGTATGAATACATACAAGATTACGGAGTAGCTATCGGCAAACACCAAGGTGCGCACTATTTCACTATTGGCCAAAGAAAAGGATTAGGTATTGGAGGAGCTACTTTACCCTTGTTTGTAATCGGTACAGATGTCGATTCCAACACCATTTTTGTAGGAAAAGGCGAACAACATCCTGGTTTATGGAGGAGTGCATTATTTATACATCAAGAAGATACACACTGGATTCGACCGGATTTTAAACTAAAAACAGGCGAAAAAAGAAAGTACCTCGTTAGAATACGGTACCGACAACAGTTGTGCTCTGCCGATTTAATCCAGAATCAAAATGGCTTATTTATTGTCTTCGATGTACCGATGAAAAGTATTGCTCCAGGTCAATTCGCAGCATGGTATGAAAAAGATGAATTGATTGGATCAGGGGTCATTAGTGAATAATTTGTCCAAATAATCATTTAAAAATAAGCCGTTAGGATCCTGCATTTTTTGGATCTCTTTAAATTCCTTCCATTTAAGGTAAAGTGCGCTAAAATCAGATTCGCTGAGGTAATTAATTTTCCCCCAATGAGGTCGCCCATTGTATTTTTTAAAAATTGCTTCTGACTTTTTAAAATACGCCTCGTATGGCATACCCTTGAATTGATGAACAGCAATATAGGCAGCAGTTCGATTATATGCTGGGCTAATCATGATGTCGTCTTTCTTAACGAATCTACATTCAATTGGAAAATGAACATCAATCTCCTCTTTTTCAATTAGCTCTTTAAGCTCGAGAAGTGCCGTCTTGAAATACTCTATCGGCACATTATATTCCATCTCATTAAATTTAACCGATCTTGAAGTGGCGTAAATATTGTGACTCCAATCCACAAAGTTACCATTTGAAATACCCCAAGCAGAAATTTTGGCCACTCGCTTAGAGAATCCTGGTAAAACACGTGCCATGGAGGAAAGTGCATGAAACAGCCAATTTTCGACCAATAAATCAGCAGCTTTCTTCAATAATCCGGGTCTTCTAAATGGTTCCTCTGTTTTATTTAAAAACTTAGTTTGCACGGTATCCGTATGAGGGAACCAAAAAAATTCGAAATTCCTGTTTTCCGAAATACTCACTTCTAATTGATTCAAGCAATTATTAAGCGACTCTTTTTGTGTTACTTCAGCTAATCGATAGCACTTATCGAGCCTTATTTTTACTCTTGTAAATATCCCAATTGCACCTAAGCTTACACGAATTGCGTCAAATAATGTTTTGTCT
>JABJPZ010000081.1 GCA_018663635.1 Crocinitomicaceae bacterium | reverse complement strand
CAGGTACAGAAACAGGATCTTATTCGAATGGTACTTCTACAGACACGTATGAGGATGTGGGCACAGCTGAATGGAGTGGTGGAATAGGATTTGGTTTTTCAGGTGCGTTGGGAGCAGCTTATGGTTTGAGTGATAAAATGTCTTTGTTCGCTGAAATGAACATAAACAACATGTCTTGGGCGGCAAGTACGTCAGTGTTAACCAGTTATACAGGAACTGAGACTGATGCTTCAGGTACTACTACTACTGATTATCTTACTGGTGCTACTGTTTACCAACTTGAAACAAATTATGTCGATGAAATTACACCTTCATCGAATACAGGGTCAAATCCAAATCAATCTGATACGAGCCCACGAGACGAACTAAAATCTAAGGTTGGATTAGGAAGTGTTGGAATTAATATTGGTTTGAAAATCAATTTCTAATCATTCTCAAATTTACTAAGGCGTAATGCCGTTTAAAGACCCGACTTGTCGGGTCTTTTTTTGTTTAAGACCGTATGTATTGATGGAATAACCGATTGTCTTTAATCGGAAGCATTTAAAATAGACAATCTATTTATTCTTTGGGTATCAAGTGCCTTCTATGACTTGTGTTGAATCAACTCTAAAGTTGATTTATAAAGTACGCTTCGATTCGCGACGTAAACAAAATCTTGCGCATAAGTATATTGTAAATTACTTCTTTAAGCTGCGTCTTTAACTAGACTTTTGGGGGAAATAAAGTAGTCGATTCTTTTGAGAATCAATTGTTAAGCATTCGCATTTAACAATTCGTCAGAATGGTATTCGCCATTCTCCAGCTTTTGTTTGATTGCCTTAAAGGTTTCTATCGTATAACTCACATCATCAAGCGTATGAACCGCAGTAGGAATCAAACGCAATAAAATCATTCCTTTTGGAACTACGGGATAGGTTACTATTGAACAGAATAAACCGTATTTTTCCCGAAGATCAAAAGTAAGTTTAGTAGCCTCCCCAAGCGTACCGGAAAGCATGACCGGTGTAACACAAGAGTTGGTGTTGCCTAAATTAAATCCTGCTTCTCTAAGGCCTTTCTGCAGTGCATCTGCAATTCTCCAAAGTGCGTTTTTGTGAACGGGATCTTTTAATAATTCCAATCGTTTAATGGCTCCAACTACTAATGGCATGGGTAACGATTTTGCAAATATTTGAGAGCGCATGTTGTATGCTAAATACTCTATTACATCTGAATTAGCACAAACGAAAGCACCAATACTCGCCATTGACTTTGCAAATGTCCCCAGTAAAATATCAATTTCTTTCTGAACACCTTGGTATTCGCCAGCTCCTTGTCCCGTTTCTCCTAATGTTCCAAATCCATGGGCGTCGTCCACCATTAAACGAAAATCATATCCTTCGTTTTTTCTTAAATCAACTATTTCTTTGATTTTCCCTTGATCGCCAGACATGCCAAAGACACCTTCAGTAATTAAAAGTATACCTCCACCGGTTTGCGCTGTAATTTTTTGAGCTTTTTGCAATCGGTCTCTACAAGCGTCAATGTCGTTATGTGGAAACATGAATCGTTTTCCAACATGCATGCGCATTCCGTCCATCAAACAGGCATGACATTCTTCATCATACACAATCACATCGTTTCTACCTGCCAGTGCATCGATAACAGACATAAATCCTTGATAGCCAAAGTTTAATAGAAAACCGGATTCAAAACCCATGAAGTCTGCTAAACTTTGTTCTAATTCTTCGTGTTTTGACGTTTGTCCGGACATCATTCTGGCGCCCATTGGATATCCCATTCCCCAGTTCTTGGCAGCTTCTACATCGGCTTTTCTTACTTCAGGATGATTCGATAGACCGAGATAGTTGTTAATGCTCCAGGTGAGCACCTCTTTACCTTGAAAAGTCATTTTATTGCTAATCTCACCTTCAAGTTTTGGAAATGTGAAATATCCGTGTGATTCTTTGGCGTGTTGACCGAGTGGTCCTCTGTTGTTTTTTATTCTTTCAAAAATATCCATCAATGCTCATTTTAAGACGCTGCTCCCAGGATCTTCTATTCCTAGGAATCCGCTACAAAATTAAAGGAAACTATTTGTTAAAGAAGGATTAGTACTAATTTTTATTCACACCGCAGTATTCAGTAAAACGACTTTCGCCGCAATAGTAATTTTATTAATATTTATTCGTTTGAAACATATTCAATGAAATGTGTTCATTTGTTGAAATCAACTATATTTGTCGCCCAATGAATAAAGTACTTGTAATAATCATTTCCGGATTTTTAGCGCTTGGTTGCTCAGATTATAGTAAGATTTTGAAAAGTAAGGATTATAATCTCAAGTTTGAAAAAGCCAAGGAGTATTATCACGATGGGGAATGTTCCAAAGCTTTGCCCTTGCTAGAAGAGCTGCTGTCTCTTTTTAGATTGACTGCAAAGGGTGAGGATGTGTATTATTACTATGCAAAAACCAATTATTGTTCAAAAGAATACTTTGTCGCAGCTTACTACTTTAAGAATTTTGTGAAAACATATCCAGGTAGTGAACGAGCCGAAGAATGTCTTTTTTTGGGCGCGATGTGCAATGTCTTGAATTCTCCGAAACCGACATTGGACCAAACAGAAACCATTAAAGCTATTAATGATTTGCAGTTGTTTATGAATCGTTACCCTGAAAGTAGTCAGCAAGATACTTGTAATACGATCATTAAAGGGCTAAGAAAAAAATTAGAAGTCAAAGCTTTGAATAGCGCGAAGTTGTATTATCACATGGAAAGGTACAATTCTGCGCAAGTGGCTTTAGGTAATTTATTAATCGATTATCCAGATACGCAGTTCAAAGAAGAAATACTTTTTTTGATTGTAAAAGCAAGCTTTATGCTGGCTGATAATAGCATTAAGGTTAAAAAAGAAGAGAGATTCAAGGAAACTTTAAAATCTTATTATAAATTTGCAGACGCTTTTCCGGACAGTGATGAATTTAAAGAAGCAGAAGGCTTTTACAATACAGCACTTAAAGAGCTGGATAAGATAAAAACAAATCAAGAGTTATGAGCTATAAAAACGTAGTAGCTGAAAAGACAACGATTACTAGAAATGTCAGTGATATTGGTGATCGATTAGGAAATTTGTACGAAGGACTCGTTACGATATCAAAAAGGTCTAGACAGATTAATGATGGAATGAAAGAAGAATTAACTGCGAAATTGGCAGAATTCGCTTCTTCTACTGATAATTTGGAAGAAATTTTTGAAAATCGAGAACAAATAGAAATTTCACGTTTTTATGAAAGGCTACCTAAACCCGTAGCGATTGCTGTTGATGAATTTCTTGCTGATAAAGTATATCACAGAAATCCAGAAGGGTCTGAATAATTAATCTAATTATGCTACGCGGTTCAAATGTATTACTCTGTGTAACCGGTAGTATAGCAGCTTACAAATCAAGTTTTATTATCCGATTGCTTGTCAAAGCAGGTGCTAACGTGCAGGTAATTATGACTCAGGCATCGAAAGAGTTTGTTACTCCTTTGACTTTGGGAACTTTGTCCAAAAATCCAGTATTAACCGACTTTGTTAAAAATTCAGATGCTGGAGTTTGGAATAATCACGTTGATTTAGGACTTTGGGCTGATTTTATTCTGGTGGCACCCGCTACTGCGAATACAATAGCAAAAATGGCCCATGGTGAAGCGGATTCCTTTCTGTTGGCTACATATTTGTCTGCTAAATGTCCGGTATATGTTGCTCCCGCTATGGACCTAGACATGTATCAACATGCGTCTACAAAAGATAATCTTTTCCTGCTAGAAGAACGTGGAAATATAATCATTAAACCAAAATACGGAGAGCTCGCTAGTGGCCTTGTTGGTGAAGGTAGATTAGCAGAGCCTGAAGAAATTCTTGCATTTTTGGAGCTTTCCTTAGCTGCAGGAAAGCCACTTGTTGGAAAAAAAATATTGGTAACTGCAGGTCCGACACATGAATCAATTGATCCGGTTAGATTTATCGGTAATAGAAGCTCTGGGAAAATGGGTTTTGCCATTGCAGAAGCAATAGCAGAGCAGGGGGGAGAGCCAATATTAATCGCTGGACCGACTAGTCTTGAATCTTCTGCCGAAATCAAAAGAATAAATGTTGAATCTGCAAATGAAATGTTGGCGGAATGCAAAAATGTTTTTTCAGATGTTGATGCTGTGATTATGGCAGCAGCGGTTGCAGATTTCACACCGATTCAAAAACAAATTCAAAAGATAAAGAAAGCTGATTCAAAAATGTCTATTGCTTTAAAACCAACAGAAGACATTTTATTGTATTTGGGTAATCATAAAAAAGAACAAGTACTAGTAGGGTTTGCAATGGAAACCGAAAATGGGTTGGAAAATGCTAAAAAGAAATTGAAATCGAAAAACTTAGCTTTCATAGTTTATAATTCTTTAAATGAAAAGGGAGCAGGTTTTCAGCACGACACCAATAAAATTGTTATTATAGACCAACACAATAAAATAACTAACTTCGAGTTAAAATCGAAGCAGGAAGTTGCCAACGATATAATCGATGAACTTATTAAATATTTTTAAATTAATTTTTCTCAGCATTTTAATGTGTTTTTGCACAGCTGTGAATGGTCATGAATTGAATTGCCAAGTACAAGTTGTGGCACCCAAGCTTCAAAATAATTCTGCGAATACTGAAATCTTCAATACACTTCAGCAAGAAGTGATGAATTTCATGAATAATACGAAATGGAGTCAAGACATTGTTAAGGATGATGAACAGATTGAATGCAGCATTTTCATCACCCTCGATGAAGAAGTATCTTCTGGGAATTACAAAGGGTCAATACAAGTTCAATGCTCTCGACCTGTTTATAACAGTAGTTACTTATCCCCATTATTTACCTACAAAGACACAGATTTTCAAATTTCATATCAACGAAATACAGCACTTATATTTACGCCGGATAGGCACACAAGTAATCTTACTTCAATACTTGCATTCTACGCGTATTTGATAATTGGTTATGATTATGATACTTTTTCTTTGGAAGGTGGAACTAAGTATTTTCAAAAGGCGCAACAAATAGTAACTAATGCTGGAAATACTCCCCATAGTGGGTGGAAAACGGATTCGGATCGACGAAATCGATTTCACATCATAGATAACGCATTGCAAAGTGCTTTTAAGCCTCTAAGAAAGTGTATGTACAATTATCACTTAAAGGGTTTTGATGTGCTTTATGAAGATAAAGAAGACGGAATTAATTCTATTCTTTCTTCTTTGGAATATATTCGAAAAGTGCATCGAATCAGGGCAAACACAATCAATCAGCAGTTGTTCTTCACGGCAAAAATGGACGAATTAAAAAATCTATTTTCTGAGGCAAATCAGGGCCAAAAATCAAAATTCTTAAACTTAGCAAAGGAAATAAATGCTGTTAATATGAGCACGTATAATAAGATAGGTAAAAACTAGATTTCCTTAAACTTATAGCTTAATTTTACTGAGTGCTAATTCATCTGAAAGTTTCAAATTATGCTTTGATTGACAATTTAGAATTGGATTTTTCATCTGGTTTTACTGTCCTGACTGGAGAAACGGGTTCTGGTAAGTCTATATTATTGGGTGCGTTAGGATTGGTGCTTGGAGAAAGGGCAGATTCAAAGGTGCTGTTTACTTCAGATAAAAAATGCATTGTTGAAGCAGATTTCAGACTGAATAAAAATAAATGTTCAGATTTTTTCATAGAAAATGAACTCGATTATGAGTTAATTACAACGGTTAGAAGAGAAATTAATTCAGCAGGGAAATCAAGAGCATTTATCAATGATTCTTTGGTTAACTTGAGTCAGTTGAAAGAATTAGCTTCTGAACTAATCGATATTCATAGCCAACACCAAACGTTAAAAGTTCGGAAAAGTGAATTCCAATTAGCTGTATTGGATGTATATGCATCATCGAAATCAATTTGTTCAGAGTATCGATTGAAATTCAATGATCTCAGAAAGGCTCAAATTGCATTGGGTGAATTAGAAGCTGCCGAAATTAAAGCGAGAGCCGATGTCGATTACAATCAATTTTTATTTAATGAACTGAATGAAACAAGTCTTGATGGGGTGAACGTTAGTGAGGTAGAGAGTCAATTAATAATATTGTCTAATGCGGAGCGACTAAAAGAACTGGCTGTGAATTTCACGGAAAACTTATCTGGTGATGAAGCTGTTTTAAACCAGCTAAACGAGTTAAAAGTAGGTGTTGACAATCTGGCCAAAATAAGCCCTGAATTCGACGCAATAGCAGACAGGTTTATTAGTGCGATACTTGAGATTAAAGATATTTCTGAAGAGGTTGAAATAAAAACAAGGAACCTTTCGCACGAACCGGAACGAATTAATCGCCTAACAGAGCAATTAAATAGTATAAATCGGCTTCTTTTTAAACACAATTGCGATACCACTGAAGAGCTGATTGATTTAAAACAGAAACTGGAAAAGAAACTTTTGTGGGTTAGCTCAGTGGAAAATGATCTGGATAATGCAAAATTAATTGTCGCTGATTTGTTTAATGAAGTGATTGCTTTGGGTGAAGAGCTATCGCTAAAAAGAGAATTGGCTATTCCAGGATTAGTGGCTAGTATGCAAGACTTGTTAGATTCATTAGCTATGAAGGATGTGCAATTTCAATTTAAACTTGAAAAACTAGCTACGCCTTCTGTTTCTGGATTAAACCGGCTTACGTTACATGTGAAGTTCAATAAAGGAAGTGATTTCTTACCTATCGAAAAGGCGGCATCTGGAGGTGAACTAAGTAGAATTATGCTTGCATTTAAAGTTGTTTTAAGTGAAGAATCGGATTTGCCTACCATTGTTTTTGACGAAATTGATACAGGTGTTTCTGGAGAGATTGCAAATAGAGTCGCTGAATTACTTGCTTCCATTTCTAAAAAAATGCAAGTAATTAGTATTAGTCATGTACCGCAGATGGCCAGCAAAGGTCAGCAACACTATAAAGTGTACAAAGAAACATCCGAAGGGATTACAAATACCAAAATCACCATATTAAATACTGATCAAAGATTAGTAGAAATTGCGGAAATGTTAAGCGGTAAAAATCCGAGTGAGGCGGCGGTTCAGAATGCACGAGAGCTATTGAACTAGTATTTTTGATTGCAGAAAATGAATATTCTTGTATGAATCCTATTCTAACGGAATCAATTAATTATACCTTTGCTGGCTAAATACTAAATTAGAAAGTAAAAAAAGTAACGAATGGCTGGACTATTAACTGGTAAAAGAGGAATTATTTTTGGAGCGCTTAATGACATGTCAATCGCATGGAAAGTTGCAGAAAGAGCCCATGAAGAAGGAGCAAGTTTTGTATTGACTAACGCACCCGTTGCAATGCGGATGGGAGCAATTAATGATTTGGCAGACAAAACGGGAAGTGAAGTAATACCTGCAGACGCAACAAGTAATGAAGATTTAGAGAACTTATTTGTTAAATCTCAAGAAATACTGGGTGGCAAAATTGATTTTGTGCTGCACTCAATTGGGATGTCTCCTAATGTAAGGAAAGGAAAATCTTACACTGAGCTCAATTATGATTGGTACCATAAGACTTTGGATATATCTGGTATGTCATTGCACAGAACCTTGCAAACAGCTAAAAAACTGGATGCTTTAAGTGAATGGGGAAGCGTAGTTGCATTAACTTATATTGCGGCGCAAAGAATTTTTCCAGACTACGGCGATATGGCAGATGCTAAGTCATTATTAGAATCCATTACCAGAAGTTTTGGTTATCACTATGGCAAGGCAAAAAAAGTACGTGTGAATACAATCTCGCAATCACCAACGATTACTACAGCAGGCAGTGGAGTTGGAGGATTTGATGCATTCATTAATTTTTCAGAATCAATGAGCCCGCTCGGTAATGCCGGAGCAGTGGATTGTGCCAATTATTGTGTTGCGATGTTTTCAGACCTTACTAAGTACGTTACGATGCAAAATCTTTTTCATGATGGAGGGTTTAGCTCTACAGGAGTCAGTGCTGCTGTAATGGATAAATTTAAAGAAGACTAAAGTGAGGAAAAGGAGTTTTAAACTCCTTTTTTTATGTATTTTATTTTTATTTTGGTGTCAAATATTCTAAATCTTATGAAAAACTTTCTTTTTGCCTTATTAACTGTATTCACTGTCCAGACGGGCTTCACCCAATTTGAATCAAGTTCTTTTACTTCAACCGGAAGAGGGGGTGCAACGACTTTCGCTACAGATTATCAGGCGATTGGTATCAACCCCGCTAATTTGGGTTGGGAGTATAAATTTGATGGAAAAAAGGTAGCTTTTGGATTAACTGAAATGGCCTACTCCTTACATTCTGAAGCTTTATCTAAAGATGATTTAAGGAATAGTTTTAAAGAAATGATTAATGGGAAAGGCGATAAATTCACGTATGCTGAAAAGATTCAGGCGGCGGAGGATTTTGCTCAAACCGGTTTAGCATTCAATGCGGATTTAGGATCGTTTGGAATCGCCTATATGAATGAAAAAGTAGGAGGGATAGGGTTTAGAATTAATGATAAAATACAGTTCTATTCTATGTTAGGATCAACAGCATCAGATTTATTTTTTAAAGGTCGAACTTCCAATTACTTTGATTTGTTGACGTATGTTGACACTACTGGCCTAAGCAATGACACGACTATAATTGCAAACAATGGTAATTTATCAGCCGATTCTGCAGGTAATGTAATTAGTGGCCAAGCAAGTATACCTCTAAATTTTTCGGAATTATTTGCCAATTCTCAAATTTCAATGACTTGGACGAGAGAGTATAACCTTTCTTACGGTAGAAAACTGGTAGGACTGGACAGTACCTTCATGCTTTATGGTGGTGTTGGAGTTAAATTTGTTCAAGGGCTGGCTCTATTGGATATGGAATCTGACGGGAATACTTTAACGGCATTTTCTGCCGCTTCTCCCGTTTTTGGCATTGATTATGGTACTGCCGCGAATTCAAACCCGAGTGCAATTTTAGGACCTAATAGTGGATTTCTTCCGGATCCTGTAGGAAAAGGTTGGGGCTTTGATATTGGATTTAATGCAGTAATCAAGAATAAGTTGAAAATAGGATTTTCTGTTACCAATATTGGGTCGATTACGTGGGATGGAAACGTCTATTCTGCAAAAGACACCTTATTGTTTGATACAGAAAATGAGGGATTAAATAGCTATAATGTAGTCAATCAATTAGGAGACCTTGTGGGAGATGAAGGTGTATTTAGCTGGAATGGATTAGCTAGTAAAAAAGTAAATTTACCAACGATGTTTCGTGCAGGTGCTAGTTTACGGTTCAGTGATAAAATAGAATTAGGTTGTGATTTGTTATTGCCTACGAATACAGTTCCGGGTAGTCTAGAAGGCGCTATGTTTGGTTTTGGAGCAGACATTACACCGGTTCGATGGCTTAATTTATCAGGTGGATTTGTTACCGGAGGCAATTATGATTTTCAGATACCGCTAGGCATTACGTTAATCTCTAAAAATGGAAGCTATGAAATGGGTGTAGCATCAAGAGATGCAATTACATTTTTTGCTCAAAACGGGCCGACGCTTTCACTCAGCATGGGTTTTATGAGATTTAGATTTTAGAACATGGCAAAATTGCTTTGGTGTGTTTTGTTTTTAATCTCTTTTGCTTCTGTTCACGGACAGTCAGCTACTGAAAGTTTGCGTGATGCAATAAAAGAAATTGGGGAGTCCCTTGAAAAAGGTTATTACGAGAAATCTTGGAAGAAAGAAAAACCTCAGTGGATTTCAGATTTAGCTAGTGCTCAGGACGCCATGCAATTGAATGACTTCGTACTAAGGTTGGATCAAAGCATTACGGACAAAGGTTATCAATCAAGACCTACTTTAGTAAAGAAGGTCAATACTTTTGCGGTTGCTAGTGAAAATTTATTACTCATGTGCAATCAATTGTTGCCGGAAGCGATAGAAGGAGACCTGAAACAAATAAGCCTGAATGTGGAGCAAATTTGTAATGAACTTAATTTATTAATCCTTAAAAGCGAAATTCAAAAATTTTGTCAAGATTTTAGTAGTCAATTCGACAAGATATTTGAGGATGCTAAATCCATAGGGTTTTTAAAAACGAAAAAAGGGGAGATTCAGTCATTGGGGAAAAGTAAATTTTATTCAACCAATAGTAAGATCAATGGAATTGCTCCCCAAATTATTCTCGATGAAGAAAATAATTTACGGTTTTGTGTCAAGTTTAGTTGTAGAGAAAACGTAAACTTAGCGAAAGAGTTATGCAGCTTACTGGAGAATATTATTGAGCGTAAAGTTCCCAAAACGTATCAACGCGCTAGAGACTTTAGCCCCGAATATGCCAATAGCATTTATGCTTTTATTTGGGAATTTGAATCAGAAAAATTTATTGAAATTGCTAAAAAACCAACGGTATCAGTTGGAGTCTTAAAAGAAAGTAGTAATTTTTTGGTTGAAGTAAGGATTATGGAACCGGTATTTAAACGATAACAAAATGTCAAAAACGGAGAAAACTGGATTTTTTTCAAATATTAAGGGCGATTTAACTGGTGGCTTAACTGCAGCCATAATAGCGTTACCCATGGGTCTTGCTTTTGGATTACAAAGCGGAATGGGGGCTGAAGCTGGGCTATATACGGCAATAATATTAGCCATTGTGGCATCTATCATTGCAGGAACGAAAACGTTAATCAGCGATCCTACAGGACCAATGACTATAGTTGCAGCGGGTATTTATGCCGCAGCAATGGATACTGACGGAGGCGGTATGGTTGTGGTCATTTGTACATTCGCTTTAGCCGGAATTTTCCAAATAGCTTTCGGGTTTATAAAAGTAGCCCAATACGTTAAGTACATTTCTTATCCGGTACTTTCAGGATTTATGGGGGGAATAGGAATTATCATTATTCTTTTTCAATGGCACTCCTTTT
>JABJPZ010000080.1 GCA_018663635.1 Crocinitomicaceae bacterium | reverse complement strand
TATGAAGTCTAAGAATGTCATGTTCTTAAACCAATCATAGTTGTTCACTACAACTGCAGCATTTTCTCCACAATCAAAATCTAGAAATTTCTCTAACTCAGACGTCACCCCTTTTTGATTTATTAAAAGTGTCTCCGCATCAAGCAAATTTCTTTCTTGTGATTTACCTGAAGGATCACCAACCATCCCTGTTGCACCTCCAACTAGGGCATATGGTTTATGTCCGGATCGTTGAAAATGAACCAATGTCATTACCTGAACCAAATTACCGATATGTAAAGAATCGGCTGTAGGGTCAAATCCAATATACCCTGCCGTGACGCCATTAAGCAATTCCTCTTCGGTGCCAGGCATCATATCGTGAATCATCCCTCGCCATTTTAGCTCTTCTATAAAATTCATTAAGTATGGTGTTCGTAATTACAAATATAACATTCACGTTCATCAAGGCATAAAAATAAATTCAATTATATCCATACATCTTGAATTCTATTCAATGAGATAATTCTAATAATTAATTTTTAAAGACACTTTAAATCTACAGAAAGATTGACGATTATATTGCGACATACTCAAACGGCACATCTACTAATATTTCTAATTCTCTACCCCTGTCAAGCATCACACTATGACTAGTTGGATATTTCCAAACTACCTTATGTTCTTTTTCAGAATCTTCTAATTTTGATAGCAACTGAATAAACTGTTTGGCTGTTGAAGAGTTAAAATAAGTTAATTCAAAAATAACGGTAATCGGAGTCTTCTTATAAAGTAAGTATTCTGCTAATTGATTTTTTATGTCTTGATAATAATCAATGGTATTTTCCATCATTGAAACACCTGCAATTAGCAGGGTGCCTTCGTCTGAATTCAAATTTATTATCGGCTCCCCTAAACTTTCCATTGTATTTTATTATTTGACATTGATGTGAACACCCAGACTTAAATACAAGCCCAAATCTTTGTTGTTGACTTCGTAGTCAATTTGTGTTTCGCAATATCTTCTCACATCAATTAAACCTACTTTAGCACTACTTGTCTCTTCTAGTGCACTCATTTTTAATGTTTGCAAATAAACATTCTTCAGTTCACTTAAAGAATATTGATTAACAATATTCAAATGACTTTCCATTTCAGAAAATTCACCTGACTGCATATAATTACCTGTACAAACGTAAAAGCCGGAAGGTGTTTCCACTAAGCAAAACAAGCCTTCTTTAAAATTACCAACATTTTTGGCGTGCCTCGAAATATTCTGAATAAGCTCAACTGCAGTGTGGAATATTTTGAAATTATAAAATTCCACATCCGCTTTATCACTTTTAGTATTTGCCTTTAAAATACTAACTAAAGACCTTACATTGTCTTTCTTAAAATCACCCTTAAAAAGAAAAAGGACCTTGCTTTCTGAGCACAAACCAAAAGACTCCATGTTGTCCTTTATATCAATCTTTTGGGAATTATCCAATACTACCCCCCGTTCTGCAGAAAGATCCAGCTGATAATTGAATTGGTACTTACCGTTCTCTTCATTTTCGAAGTGAAATTGAATAGGATTACCAGACCTTCTTGCCATTTCAATCAACCCCAAACCTGCACCACCTTTATCACTAAGCTTTTGACCCTCCAATATTTCTCGATACAACATCTTCAATTCATCTCTATCCAAATTGTTAACCTGATTTAATTTAGGTAACAAACTTTTATAAGAGTCAGCACCAATATTATTGGATGAATAGATGTAAAGCCCGTCTTGAATACTTCTAACACCAAAACATTCTCCAGCATTTTCTTGATCTATTGATTTACCATGTCGAATGATGTTTTGAAAAACTTCAATCATCAGAAAATTGAGTTTCTTTTTCACAGACTTATGACTTTCGTGTTCTGCGAGTGTCACCAATACATCAGAAAAAGAATCTGAAAAAACACCTCTGTAATACAATATTATCAGGTCATTCGAAAAATGCTGTTTAAGCTTTGCAATCTTACTTAGCTCACCAAAGTGCTTTATTTTGTCTTTGTTCGTTTCTTTCAAATTCACCTTATTTTACGGTGATTGAATAATTAGAATATCAAATTAACTAATTTTTTCATTTAAAATTAAGTAATCATACATTTGAATTACGCAATTCGCTTTGTGGAATCAACGATTGCATAACCAAGTGATTAATGAATTTCATACTTTTTTAGGTAAATAATGATATTAGTAACTGGAGGAACCGGATTGGTTGGTGCACATATTTTGTTTGACTTATGTAGTAAAAACCTGCAGGTAAGAGCTATTAAAAGAGCAAATTCCAGCTTGTATTTAATCGAGTCACTTTTCTCTTTTTATGCTCCAGAGACTTTTTTAAAGTTATTGGATAATATTGATTGGGTCGAGGCCGATCTTCGAGAAATTGATTCCTTAATTGAAGCTACTACAAATATTGACATTGTATATCATGCAGCCGCAATAGTCTCGTTTAGTAACAAAGACGCAAAGCAAATGCTAAAAGCCAACATTGAGGGAACAGCCAACTTAATGAACGCCTGCAAAATAAATAACGTAAAAAAGATAGGACACATTAGCTCGGTTGCAGCTCTTGGGCCATCTATCGACGCTGCCCCTTTGAATGAATTAAACCAATGGGAAGTTTCTACAAACAATTCAGCTTATGCAATAAGTAAATATGGTGCTGAAAGAGAAGTTTGGCGAATTAGTCATGAGGGTATGGACGTTGTAATTATAAACCCCAGTCTAATAACCGGACCTGGAGATTGGACCAAAAGCAGTACAGCAATTTTCAAAACCGTTTTTGAAGGCTTAAAGTTTTATTCTTTAGGACGCACAGGATTTGTTGATGTCCGTGATGTAAGCAAAACTATTATTTACTTAGTTGAATCTAATATTACCTCTGAGCGGTATATTATTTCATCTGAAAATTTAAGTTGGAAACAAATACTGACTATGATTGCCCATGCCTTTAATAAAAAACCACCTCATTTAAAGGCAACTAGAATAAAAGCGGCGATTGCGTGGAGGATTTTAAAATTAGTCGGCTGGATTTCCGGGAAAGAACCGAAAATCACAAAAGAAAGTGTTCGGTCTAGTCAAAGAGAAAGATATTTTTCAAATGAGAAGATTTTGGACGCTATGGATATTGAGTTTATTCCAGTCAAACGGAGTATTCAAGATACCACTTATTTTATTTCCAAATTCTACCTTTAACTACACTTTTTCTTTTTCTGAAAAAATAATTGAATACTGAATACAAATTTCTGATAATTATATTGGCATTGAATATTTTTAGCAATTCTGCAGCTCAATATAATCTTTTGAGTTATTGCGTAATTTAACAAAAAATCAATTTAATATGTATTTTTTGTTGTTTTATCGATATAATCGTTGCATTTATCGAAATTTTAATTAAATTCCATCACCATTAATAATTCACGTGTTTAAAGCATCTGAATTTTTAAACTAAAACCTAACTTCTATGACTACTAAACCAATACACTCCGGTGTTCTACGCGTTTTTTTTAATGAACGATTCGCATTAACTAAATCAATTGCATTAAGTCTTTTATTGTGTTGTTCATTATCAGTAAGTGCTCAAACAATTGACAAAAAAACTCATTTGAATTTTGATGAATTCAAAACGGCATGGATGGTCAAAAATCAAATTAATACAATCACTGACCTACAGCATGAAGAGTTAAAAAATGTTTGGCTTGTAAAGAATTCTGTTCTTGAACCTTTTGATGAAGAAAAGTACAGAGCGCTGAAACAGTGGCAAAAGAAAGATTTACCGCAGGGATTTCCCACAATGGAATCAACAGGTGATGAAGCTTACGATCAAGCCATATACAATTCCAAAAAGCAAATTTGGATTGACAATAATCCGAAAAAATACCAACAATTGTATTCTGCAAAATCGAAAATGACTCAATCACAAATTGAGGAGCGAAACAGTACACTTAACCAAAAGTAAACCTACCCCATCATGAAACGAACTATACTTAATATTTCAGTCATTGGACTGTTATCTCTACTAACAACCCTTACACCTTTAACCAATTATTCACAATGCCCCAATAATAATACCTTATACGGCTCTTCAGGAGCACCGACTACTATAGGCTCAACCTCCACCTTAACGACCTGTATATGGGGTGGCGAATATCGACTTGTAACTGGATTAGTTGCAGGATCACTCTATTCTTTTGAAACTTGCGGCAACTCAGCATTTGATACTCAAATTACCATTTATGATAACGTAACTGGGGCGTATGTTGCATATAACGATGATTTTTGTGGTCTCCAAAGTAAAGTTACAGTAACAGCCACAGGTAACAACCTTAGAGTACTTGTTGATAGGTATTCATGTGCAAATCAAAGCTCTTGCATGACCTTAAAGGCTACTCGTATTTCTGGACCTCCTGCAGTCAATCCTTGTAGTAGTATTACACCGATTACCTGTGGAGTTGGCTCCAGTTATTCTCTGTCAGGAAGTGGTGCTTGGAATTCACTTGGTGGTCCTTATTCTACGCCAGGGAGTGAACAAGTATTCTCCTATACAGCACCTGTTACAGGAGCTTACAGTGTGTCGGTTACATCTAGCACATCATGGGTTGATTTGTTTTATAAATCTGGGTCCTGTAGTAGTTCTGGATGGACTTACGTTGATGATATTTCTTCCTCTGGCGCAACGAATTCGGTCAATTTAGTGGCTGGAGTTACTTATTATTTTCTCCTAGATCGAGAAAACACAAGTGCTGGCTCTGGAAGTTTAACAATTGCTTGTCCTTGCGTAGCACCTCCTGGCGGAATAGATGCGACCTACACCTATACTAGTCCTTTTGTAATCTCAGGTACGACAGTAGGAGCTTGTAACGACTGTAGTTTGCGAAGTTCAAATGATAGAGTTTATGCTGTTAATATACCGTGCAATGGATCCTATACTTTTTCTACATGTGGTGGTGCATCTTGGGATACTTATTTATACTTAAGAAGTGCACCTTGCGGTGGTTCTTCCATTGCTCTCAACGATGATGCATGTGGGCTTCAATCCAGCGTTACAGCCATTCTTACTCCAGGCACTTATTACATTCATTTAGAAGGATTTTCTTCTGCATCTCAGGGTTCTTTTAACCTAAATGTTTCCGGTACACTTTTCTCACCGTCTATCGGATCAATATCCGGACCAAGTGCTGTATGCCCGAATGAAACAGGTGTAACATATGTCCTCCCAACAAGTTTTGATTCATATAGTTGGTCTGTTCCGTCAGGAGCTTCGATCACATCAGGTGCCGGCACTAACAGCATAACTGTAGACTTCGGTTCCAGCTCTGGAAATGTAAGTGTTGTAGGCTCCAACGCATGTGGAACAAATTCTTCATCGCTTTCTTTAACTGTGCTTCCAACACCTAATTTTACAACGACAATTGAAGATGTATCTTGCTTTGGAGGATCTGATGGCTCAATTATCATTTCTCCTTCTACAGGAAGCTCTCCATTTACTTACACAGTAGGTACTTCTCTAGAAAACCCACTAATTATTAGTGGTGTAATCGACGGGCCCTTATCAGGAGGTACACCCAAAGCAGTAGAATTATATGCGATTGAATCCATTGCTGATTTAAGTATATATGGATTGGGATCTGCCAATAACGGTGGAGGTACGGATGGTCAAGAATTTACTTTCCCTGCTGTTTCCGTTTCAGCGGGTTCTTATATTACGGTTTCCTACGAATCCTTGCAATTCGGCAACTTTCTAGGAAGTTCGCCATCGTATACAAGTGGTTCTATGGGAATTAATGGTGACGATGCAATCGAGCTATTTAAAAGCGGTTCTGTTATTGATGTTTTTGGGAATATCAATGTCGATGGCTCAGGACAACCATGGGAATATTTAGATGGATGGGCTTATAGAGACAATGGATCATTACCTAATAATGGCTCCTGGGATATTTCTGAGTGGTCTTTCAGTGGTAAAAATGCGCTAGATGGAGAATCATCTAATGCAACCGCATCTTCACCTTTTCCTATTGGAAGCTTTACAAGTTCTGGTGGCGGAAGTTCGACCACTCAAAGTTCTGATACCTTTTCTGGTTTGACAGAAGGTACATACAGCATTAGCATTACTGATGCTAATGGATGTGTTTCTGCCAGTCAAACGGTTGATATAGGTTCTAACCCCATTCCAGAAATTTCAATAAGCATAACCGATGTGAGTTGTTTTGGTGGCTCCGATGGATCTGTATCCATTAGCCCAAGTGTAGGAGATGCTCCATTTACCTACTTCTTAGTAAATGCTCTTGAAAATGCATTAATTATTTCGGGAGTAATTGATGGACCGCTATCTGGCGGAACTCCAAAAGCTGTGGAATTATACGTAATTGATGCCATTTCTGACCTTAGTATATACGGTTTAGGTTCTGCCAATAACGGTGGGGGCACGGATGGTCAAGAATTTACTTTTCCCGCTGTTTCAGTATCAGCTGGTTCGTACATTACTGTTTCCTACGAAGCGTTACAATTTGGAAATTTCTTAGGAAGTTCCCCTTCTTATACAAGTGGATCTATGGGTATTAATGGGGATGACGCCATTGAGCTCTTTAAAAGCGGAGCTGTTATAGATGTCTTTGGTAACATCAATGTGGACGGGACAGGACAGCCTTGGGAATATCTAGATGGTTGGGCTTACCGTAATTCTGGTTCCTTTACTAACGATGGTGTTTGGGATATCTCAGAATGGTCTTTTAGCGGTAAAAACGCACTCGATGGTGAATCATCAAACGCCACTGCTTCGTCGCCTTTTCCTATCGGGTCCTTTACGACTACTGGTAGCAGTGGAGGAACTTCTCAGACTTCCAATGTTTTTACTGGATTATCTGCCGGATCATCCAGTGTTTATGTTGAAGACGCCAATGGTTGTGTATCACCATTAGAAGATGTCTTAATATCAGAACCAGACTTATTAGTGGCTTCCTCATCTGCTCCACAAATCCTTTGTATTGGAGGAATGACAGATGTTACCGTGTCTGCTAGTGGCGGTGTTGCGCCCTACAGCGGTGCCGGAACCTTTACTGTTAATGAAGGCACCTACAATTATTTGATTACAGATAATAACGGCTGTACAGCTTCAACAACAATCACTACGACTGTTGTTCCTGATGTTACTGCTCCAACGATTAATTGTCCTGCTGATGCAGCTGTGAATACAGACTCTGGAGTTTGTGAAGCATTGATTAGCATTGATGCACCAACTAGTTCAGATAATTGTTCTGTGGCTTCTGTTATTAACGATTATAACGGTACTTCGGATGCCAGTGATACGTATCCTTTAGGAACCACAACTGTCACATGGACAGTAACTGATGGTTCCGGAAATACAGCTAACTGCTCAATGGATGTTACCGTAACTGACACAGAAACTCCTTCTATTGCTTGTTCTGCAGATGTTGCTGTTAATAGTGATCCAGGAGTTTGCGAAGCAATGACTACCATTGCAGCACCCACTACTTCAGATAATTGTTCTGTAGTTTCAGTTATCAATGATTATAACGGTACTTCGGATGCGAGTGACACCTACCCTTTAGGAACCACAACTGTCACATGGACAGTAACGGATGGTTCTGGAAATACAGCTAACTGCTCAATGGATGTTACCGTAACTGACACAGAAGATCCTTCTATTGCTTGTTCTGCAGATGTTGCTGTTAACAGTGATCCTGGAATTTGCGAAGCGCAAGTTACCATTACA
Organism: Crocinitomicaceae bacterium; assembly: GCA_018663635.1. Lineage (GTDB taxonomy): Bacteria > Bacteroidota > Bacteroidia > Flavobacteriales_D > Parvicellaceae > UBA10066. The sequence continues at coordinate 100 of JABJPZ010000080.1, read as the reverse complement.
GCGCCTTCCTCAGGAGATAATTGCTCAGTAGCTTCCGTTATTAATGACTACAACGGTACTTCGGATGCGAGTGATGTTTATCCATTAGGAACTACTTCGG
>JABJPZ010000079.1 GCA_018663635.1 Crocinitomicaceae bacterium | reverse complement strand
GAATGTGTACTTTCAATGAGAATCCAAAAACATTTGCATGAAAATTTTCACATTACTGATAGTGCTTCTTCTTTATTCCTTTTATAATTATTGTCAACCACAAATTGCTTTGACTTCCTTTGCAGTTGGGTTTAGTAGTCCGGTAGACATTGCTAATTGTGGAGATGATCGCCTTTTTATCGTCGAACAAGATGGAGTAATTAAAATTGTACAACCTTCTGGTACCGTTAATTCAGTTGTATTTTTAGATATTCAGGCCATTGTAAATAATGGAGGAAGTGAACAGGGGCTTTTGGGGTTGGCGTTTCATCCTAATTATTCTTCTAACGGCTACTTTTATGTGCATTATACCGATAACAGTGGGGATGGGCAAATCTCCAGATTCAATGTGAACTCAACAAACCCCGATATTGCTGATAATGGATCTGAGTACCCAATTTTAACAATACCACAACCGTATTCTAATCACAATGGCGGTTGTATTAAATTTGGACCAGATAATTATTTGTATATCGGAATGGGTGATGGGGGCAGTGCAGGTGACCCAGGAAATCGATCACAAGACCCTACTGATTTGCTTGGCAAGATGTTGCGTATCGACATCGATGGGGGAGCTCCCTACGGCATTCCTGCTTCTAATCCATATCTTGGGGTTAGCGGATGGTTAGATGAAATATGGGCGATAGGATTGCGTAATCCATGGCGATTTAGTTTTGATGCCTTAAATGGCGATTTATGGATGGGTGATGTTGGTCAAAATGCGTGGGAGGAAATAAATCAGCAACTTTCCAGTAGCGCTGGAGGAGAAAATTATGGTTGGCGTTGTTATGAAGCGAGCGCATCGTACAATACTTCTGGTTGCTCCAGCTCTTCGTCGGATTTTGAATGGCCAATTTATGAGTTTTCACAATCTGGTTCACCTCCAAATGGTTGCTCTGTTACCGGAGGCATAGTCTATAGGGGTGCTGCTTACCCTAATTTAAATGGACATTATTTATTTTCGGACTTTTGTGGAAGCTGGATTTATTCACTGAAATGGTGGAGTGGATCATTGCAATCAGTTAATCACGGTAGTTTTTCGGGCGGGTTTAGCTGTTTTGGAGAAGATTATTTAGGTGAAGCTTATGTTGCTGGATTATATGATGGAGTGATTTATTCCATTAGCGATCTTCATAATGAAATCAACGAAAACATGAAGCTAAATACGTTTAGTGTTTACCCAAACCCATTCAATAATAATGTTACAATTAGAATAAGTGAAGATTACTTAGGTGAATTTGATGTCTTAATTTATGACGTTGCTGGCCAATTAGTTTATTCTGATTTAAAATTTAAAGGGCAAGAGTTAATTTTGAATAGTCTTTCCTGGGAAAAAGGGCTTTATTTACTCAAAATAGTTGACGACAGAGGATCTTGTATTGGTCAGCAAAAAATCATCAACCAATAAAGACTCTTGAAATGCTAATGAATTTAGAAACCCAGACTAGTATTACGAGAAGATAGCCGTTTTTTTAAGTCAACCATTTTAATTGCAGCAATACCTGCTTCAGTGCCTTTATTCCCGTGTTTGCCTCCAGAACGGTCTAGCGCTTGTTGCTCATTATTATCGGTAAGAACGCAAAAGATAACGGGTTTACTGTGCTTAATGGCTACGTCTTTTATTCCCTGAGCAGCCCCACTACAAACAAAATCAAAATGTTTTGTTTCACCTTGAATTACACTTCCAATGCAAATCACGGCATCTACTTCCTTCGATTCTAAAATGAACTGCGCACCGACTGGAAGCTCAAAAGTCCCAGGTACATATTCTGTAAGGATGTTTTCTTCCAAACACTCATTATCTAATAAGCTGTCTTTGGCTCCTTTTAAAAGTTGTGAAGTGATGTGCTCGTTCCATTCAGAAACAACAATCGCAATTTTCATCCATTCGGCACTTGGAACTTTATCTTTGTTATAACTTGATAAGTTCTTTCCAATTGTTGCCATTATTTTGCGGTACTATTTGCCTGTGCTTTCACCAGGTACTTTTCAGCAGATTTTGCTTCATCGCTCTCTGGAAATTCATTTTTGATTCTCTCGTAGCACGTGATTGCATTATTCCATTGTTGAATAGATTCGTGAGCAAATGCACATTTTTTTAAATACAATGGACATGTAAAGCTATTGGATGAATTACTGATGGCGATATCGTAATACTTAATTGCATTTTCAGCGTCTCCTTCTTGCATATACGAATCACCAATAGCTCCTTTAGCCACTGTTGTTACCATTTGATCGCCAAAATCTACATCAACTAAAACAGCTCTCGCTTGTTCATATTCGCCTTTGTTTAGGTAAGCAATTCCAAGATCGAATTGAGCAATTAATCCGGCTTGAGTTCCTGAAATGTCTTCTAACGCCCTTTCTAATCCATTAAAAATTTCGGCACTGTCCCCTAGAATTGCGGCGTTGTAGTCTTCCTTGAAATGCATGGCATTTTCTGCCCACCAAATCTCATCTTGTGCTGCAAGCTCTGCTGGTTCACTAACGAATTTGGTGTAACCAAACCATCCTAAATAACAAACCAAGATGGCTATGATAAGACCTGAAATCAATTTTCCATTTTTGTCTAGCAATGGTTTTTGTTCGCCATCACCTTCTGTGGTAATTTCTTCTTTTGAAGTTTCTTTAACTTCTTCTTGTGCTACTTCTTCCTTGTTATCTTCAGCCATTTGTTGTGAATTTCGATTGCAAAAATATATTTTTTTTAACAACTACTCCAATTGAAGCGCAAGTATTACTTTTGTTGTGAAACAAAGTGAATGAAATTAAGTAGTCTTAGTGTTGTCAACTTTAAGAATTACGCATCTTTTGAGATGCAGCCTGATAGCGGTATTAACTGTTTTATTGGTAATAATGGTGTTGGTAAAACGAATTTATTAGATGCTATATATTATTTGTCCTATTGTAAAAGTTTTTTCAACCCCAGTGACAGTCAGAACATAAAATACAACGAAGACTTTTTTGTAATTGAGGGTGAGTATCACCTTGAGGCCACTATTGAAAAACTGTATTGTGGCGTAAAGAAGGGGCATAAAAAGAAATTTAAAAGAAATGCTAAGGAGTACGATCGACTAGCGGACCATATTGGTTCCTTTGTTTCTGTTATGGTTACACCTAATGATGTCGAATTGATTCTTGGGGGTAGTGATGTGAGAAGGAAATTTTTAGATGGAATTATAGCACAATTTGACAAACAATATTTAGAGCACTTATTTAAATACAACAAAGTCCTTCAACAAAGAAATGCTTTATTGAAATATTTTCAAAAGGAACGTACATGGAACGAAGATAATTTGAAAGTTTGGGATGAATCTCTAATGCAATATGGAAAATACATATTTGAAAAGAGGTCGAATTTTTTAGAAGAGTTTAAGCCTATATTCCAAGAAAGGTATCATTCCATTTCTGATTCTGCTGAATCTGTGGATATTCAATATGTTTCACAATTAAATAACTTGAATTTCAATGATTTGTTATTGAGTCTGCGAGATAAGGATAAATTGTTGGCATATACAAATGGGGGTATTC
>JABJPZ010000078.1 GCA_018663635.1 Crocinitomicaceae bacterium | reverse complement strand
TAAGCTAAAATCATTTGTCTTAAGACAACGAAATAGAATCGAAAGCTTCAGAAATAACATCTTGATATAAGTGCCCAAACGAAGCAAAACACCAAACTTGCAGAGCAAGGAGCTCTTCTTTTTTTATCCAACTGATAGACTTATAGAGCTCTTTTCGAAAAAGTGATTTGTCAAAGGAGACCTTTTCCAGTATTTGCTTACACATTTCAAACATAAATGAATACAATTTAAAAATGAACAAAATAAGAGTGGGCCTATTAATATAGTAATATAGAGAACTGGATTCGCATTTTCTTGCGATAAGATATTAACAGTAGAGCTAATTACTAAGTTACAATCCGCACCTCAATGAGGTAACGCAGAATTACTTCTTAATAGTATATCGGAGGGTAAAACTTAGTACTTGGTTCAATTGCCCTCTATTAAATCGGAAGGTAGCACCATTGATATGTTTTCTAATTGGTAGAATCGAGTGGCTACCACGAGCACCAATTTCAATGCGGTTTGATATTGGAAATTGAATGCCGACTAACGCTGAAAATTCCATTTTTCGAAATTCACCATTAGAGGTTATTGTTTGATTATTTTCATCGGTTTCCAAGGCTTGCAATAAATAACCAACTCCTAACCCTGCGTCATAGTAAATTCCACTTTTGTGTTTATACCTTCCAATTACGCAAAGCTCAGAGTAAGCCAATTTCATGAGGTACTTGGTATAATCATTTTGCTTATGATTTGGAGGTTTTAGTGTGCCTTTTTGACTGTAGCTAAGATTAAATTCAAGTGCCAGTTTTTGATTAACATCTCTGATAATGAAAGCACTTGTATAGATACCTACTTTGTTAATTCCTGAGAATGAGGTGCCCGCTACTCTGGATGCGTTCATTCCTACCTGAATACCAAGATGGTAAGGTTTAATGACAGTATCTTCTTGGCTTAGAAGGGGGGGAATTGTCAAAAGCATTACCGAGAACATCACAACAGCAATTTTCAGATTTGATAGTGGCATGACAAAAAGGGTTTAATTATTGAACTAATCTACAAATATGTAAATGTAAAAGATTCATCGTTTAATAAAATTACCAGTGAAGGTCCTGTCATTTACAAAAGCGCGAATAATGTATACTCCTGTGGCAAGCCCACTAACGTCAATATTAGTTGTAATTTTATGGTTCTTCATTTTTTTTCCAGTAATATCTAGGACATCAATAATGCCATTTGATAAATCAGATGAAGATTTAATAGAAAAGAAATTATCGACCGGGTTAGGGTATACGAGCACTTCCATATTGGTTTCTTCTGGTATGGAAGTTGAGAGGCCCCAAGAGTGTCTTCGTGCTCTGTAGCAGCTGTAGTTTGCACTTGCGGAAAAACGGAGCTGATAAACGACATTCCCTGAAGGCGTTACCTCTGTAAAATTTGGGTTTAAAATATCAGCTTCACGGGAACCCCAATTAATAAATGTATTTCCGTTTGGTAGTCTTTGGGCATTACCAGTCCTCCCGGATGCAGCACCATATGGATGTGAGAAGCTCCAAACAAGATTAGCTGTTCCGAGTGCTGTGTCTATCGTGTATTCTTTTGCTGAAGCGATAGGAGGATCGTGAGATACACCATTATCGAAGACCGTTAAGTTCCCGTTAGCTAATATTCTAGCGTCGTGTTGCAAACTCAAACCATTTGTATCATTCAGAAAAGTTAAAGTACCTAGGGCCCCACCTAGCCTCCAGATAAATGAGCCATCCATTGAATTAATTTTAAAAACTTGATTCATGTTCCTGGCAGAAGCAATCAGGTGGCCATCAAGATCATAATCAATAGAATTAATATGGGCGTAATCTACATTTGTTCCACTTAGGGACATCACCGTTTCTCCTAGATTGATGTGGTCCCATGAACGCCAGTTGAAAAGAAGAACTCCATTAGAATCTTGAATTTGTAAAATATTTCCAAATACATTTGCATTGATAAGGCCTCCATATCCAGTAAGGTCCATTATTTGCAATTCC
>JABJPZ010000077.1 GCA_018663635.1 Crocinitomicaceae bacterium | reverse complement strand
TATATCTACGCGTCACACCCTTTCGATGTAGTTGGTTGGGATGGATACAATTTCCCTTATGCATTTTCTATCCATGATTTTGAACCTATTACGGGTAGAGTACATCAACCTCCTCCTGTACATCAAACATTTGAAACAAGTGCTTTTGTGGTATGCTCTTTTTGCCCACGACTATACGATTACCATCCCGAGTCCGTACCTGCTCCATATAATCATAGCAATATTGATTCCGATGAAGTCCTTTATTATGTTGATGGAGATTTTATGAGTAGAAATCACATTGAGCAGGGCATGCTAACACTACATCCGGCAGGCATTCCTCACGGCCCACATCCTGGCGCAATGGAAAGAAGTATTGGCCAAGTTAAGACGGAAGAGCTAGCTGTTATGGTGGACACTTTTAAACCTTTAAAACTAACACAACAAGGGTTAGATTTAGACATGGGTGGTTACCACACCTCTTGGTTAGAACAATAATAAATAACGATAAATTTCACAGAATATGTCAGCAGAAATAAAAGACCTTAAGAACTTACAAAATACCGAATATGGATTGAAAAAGTTATTCCCTGAAGCGGAAGACTTTTTACCCCTTTTAGGCACAGATTACGTTGAGTTATACGTTGGAAATGCGAAACAATCAGCCCATTTTTACAAAACTGCTTTTGGATTTCAAAGTGAGGCCTATGCAGGTTTAGAAACAGGAGTGTCTGATCGTGTTTCTTACGTCTTAAAGCAAGACAAGATTAGGTTAGTGCTAACCACTACTTTAGAAAAAGGCGGCGAAATAAATGCGCATATTGACGAGCATGGTGACGGAGTCAAGGTAGTTGCCTTGTGGGTTGACGACGCAACAAAAGCTTGGGAAGAAACCACCAAAAGAGGAGCAAAAAGCTATTTACAACCGACAACTGTTGAGGATGAAAACGGAACAATTGTTAAGTCTGGAATCCATACCTACGGTGAAACTGTTCACGTATTTATTGAACGTAAAAACTACCATGGAATATTTTTACCCGGTTATAAAAAATGGGAATCACACTATAATCCAAAACCCGTTGGTTTAAAATTTATCGATCATATGGTAGGAAACGTGGGTTGGGATGAAATGAATAAATGGTGTGAATTTTACGGCAAAGTAATGGGCTTTGCGCAAATTATTTCATTTGATGACAAAGACATTTCGACCGACTATACTGCTTTAATGAGTAAGGTAATGTCTAACGGCAATGGAAGAATTAAATTCCCTATAAACGAACCCGCTGAGGGCAAGAAAAAATCTCAAATAGAAGAATATTTAGACTTTTATAATGGCCCAGGGGTACAACATGTTGCCGTTGCAACAGATGACATTGTAGCAACAGTATCAGAAATGCGTGATCGCGGTGTTGAATTCTTATATGTGCCAGAAAACTATTATGAAGACTTAATTGAGCGAGTCGGTGAAATTGATGAGGATGTAGATACATTAAAACAACATGGAATTCTGATTGATCGAGATGATGAGGGATACTTACTTCAATTATTTACCAAACCCGTTGTTGACCGACCAACCATGTTCTTTGAAATTATTCAAAGAAAAGGTGCCCAATCTTTTGGCAAAGGCAACTTTAAAGCACTTTTTGAAGCAATAGAAAGAGAACAAGAAAACAGAGGAACTTTATAAGTTTTCTTCAAAGAAAAAAGGGAGATCTGACGATCTCCCTTTTAAACTAATCCCTAACCATTTTAAAACATAACTACTAGTTAATTTTAATTTGCTTCAAATCTTTAACTTTTTCTAGTTTCGGAATAGTCAATACTAATATTCCCCTACTATATTTTGCTATTATTGCATCCTCATCTATTCTTTCAGGCAAGGTGAATATGCGCTTAAATTTACCGATAGAAAATTGCCTTTTACGGTAAACATCGCCTTCGAGCACTTTACCTATCTCAGCATCCGAAGAAATTGTTAGTTTTCTTTCTTCGATTTCTACATTAAAGTCTTTTTTCTCTAACCCTGGTGCAGCAACTTGGATTTTAAACTCCTTAGCTGTTTCTATTATATTTACAGCTGGTCCATTTGTATAGCCTTCATTAATTCTGATTCCTTTTCCGAATAAATCATCAAATACATCAAGAAACTGAGGTGTTGGTGTGTTTTTAAATCTTGTTTGTAACATCTTCTAATTTTTTACTATTTATACTTCGTTTTTACTGTCTTCACGTTGATATTGATTCTAAAAAGAATGACAATCACACACTAACAGTCGTAAATTCAGTAGTCAAATAATATTCCAAAAGATTCTTACGCTAAAAATAAGACTTTTTGTCATGTTCTTAGATAATATTAAATAATATTTCCCTATTTTACGCCATATTGACATACTTTAAGTTGAAAAATTAGAAATTAGATTTCACTGAATACCTATTTGCCTTTTAAGACCAACTTCAAGACAGATCAGTGTTTCCGTTCTTTGAATTCCATTAATCGGCTGGATTTTATGGTTAAGTACATCATACAAGTGTTTCGTATTTTTACAGAAAATTTTTAAAAATATTCCATAATTACCAGTAGTATAATAGGCTTCCACTACCTCAGAAATTCGCTCTAATCGATAAATAACTTCTTCATAAGCTGAATTCTTTTCCAAATAAACACCCAAAAAAGCAGATAAATCATATCCCAGTTTTTGAGGATCAACATTGATTTGGGATCCTACCACGACTTTGGCATCTTCTAATTTTTTCATTCTGACGTGTATGGTACCAGGGGAAACAATTAATTTTCTAGCTATTTCAGAATAGGAGGTTTTAGCATCTTCCATTAGAATACTTAAAATTTCCCTGTCTAAATTATCGATATCGTAAACATTACTACTATTTTCCATATTTAATGCAATATATGTAATTAATAAGTATATTTATTGCGAATAACGTAATAATTATGAAATTATGTTACTTTATTCATAAATCCTCGTAAATAATCATAACTTTGAAAGTGTTGAACATGAAGTAATGAATACTTGTTCTTTAAAAATGTGAGTTGCTGAAGGCAGCAATTAAAAAGAGGTTCAATTCCTTCCTCACAGCGAAAAACTAGGATGTAAGGTGGCGTTAATCCTTTCTCTGGGGAGCTTTTAGCTCCCCATTGAATCCTAAAAAAGATATTGTTTGGATCGAAGGCGATCATTGAAGGGTTCAACTCCCTTCCTCACAACGAAAAACTAGGATGTAAGGTGGCGTTAATCCTTTCTTTGGGGAGCTTTTAGCTCCCCATTGAATCCTAAAAAAGAAAAAGATATTGTTCGGATCGAAGGCGGTCATTTGAAGGGTTCAATTCCCTTCCTTTCAACGATAAACAAGGATGTAAGGTGGCGTTAATCCATTCTCTGGGGAGCTTTTAGCTCCCCATTGAACTTTTATAAAGGCTCATTTTATTGTTGCTGCCAACTCGTTTAACATTCCATCCCAATACACACCTCCTCGATTCGTTCCAAGTCTAACAATAATTGCATTATTATTCGGGTTTACATATACATATTGGCCCAGGTGCCCTTGCATGTAAAAATCAACTATCCCATTATTGTTCTCACTGTTATAATCAGGGAAATGCCACCACTGGTATGCATAAAAATTATCTTTAGAGCTACTCGACTTTTCTACGGACGCCTTCACCCATTCTTTAGGCACCACCTGCGCACCCTCCCAAGCTCCACCGTGCAGATATAGCCTTCCCATTTTCGCGTAATCAACTGCTTTTGCGTTAAGACAACAAAAAGCTTTTTCCATGCCATCTTTCCGGTCTAGACTCCAAGTCGCGCCGAATTCTGTTCCAATCTTTTTCCAAATCTTATCCTCACAATATAAAGACAACGATTTTCCAGTTGACTTTTCAATAATCTCTCCCAATATCTGAGTGGCAATTGAAACATAATCAAACTGTTTTCCTGGCTCTCTCTTTATCTTCAATTTATTTAAATGACGATCAAGACTTCGACCATAATATCCTATTGCAACATTACCAAAAGGGGAATAATAATTCTCTTTATAGGCAATTCCCGTTCTCATATTGAGAACATTTTCAATCGTAATATTCTCAAATCCACTATTTTTAAACTCCGAAAGATAATCGGTTATAGGATCCTCTACACTACTGATAAAACCTTCCTCAATCGCAATACCTACTAAAGCCGAAACATAACTTTTAGCCATTGAAAAAGAAGTGAAAGTAGTATTCCTTTCATATTTATCTGCATACCATTGATAAACAATGCTGTCGTTCTTTATGATTACAAACGCAACAGATTTATGTAATTCATTAAACCTGTCTAAATCCACATCATTATAAATGCTGTACTTCGGTAAATGAAGACTCAACTCTCGATCACTTACCTGAAATTTAAACGGTGTGTCTGACTGTGCTATTTCGGAATTATGAAACTTTTTGTAATCCGTTATGTTAGCAAAATTATAAACGAAAAATCGTGCAACATGACACGAATTAAACAGAAGAACCAGCGTAATTAAAAATAAATACCTCATATCATATTTTGTAAAAGCAAAAAGAACTTCTCATCCGTCATATTGCAGCCTGACTGAATCATACTGAATAATTCTAACTCCCTTTGCTTTGAGTACTTCTTAACACCAGAATAAATTTCAATACCACTAACTGAGTTATGCACAGCTCGCTTTATAGCATCAACATCCATCAAGTCAACATCCCGAGAAGTCAATGCTATTAGTTTAATTTCTTCAGCATTACATTCAAAATACCTTGCTTCATTCCTTCCTCTATGCTCAAGATATCGAACGCCTTCCAGCACTTTTTGCTGTACAATATCACTAAAAGTATCTACTAAAAAATCAGCCTCTTTTGGAGTGTCTTTTTTTATTTTTTCCCAGTCTTTACCCTCAATTCCGTTGGTAATAAGGAACTGGATAAACTCTTGCTCTAATTCTTTCAATTCATCTATTGTCAATCGCCTGTACTTCATATGTCCTTTCGAATTAAGTGCCTAAAGACACCAACAAATGAATGGGCATTTAATGGAAATTCCAAAACAACATGTAGAATACTTAAGAACAATAATACTTTTAAACCAACCGTATAATCATATACATATAGCGATACACTTAATACCCATATTAAAGCGGTAACGATCAAACTAATCTTTGAAATTTTATGCCAGCCTATAATGGATGTTTTAGAAAACCAATTCAAATAATGATAGGTATATGCGAACGCAATAAATCGCTGAAGTTGGATGCCAAGATCATTAAAAAGTGAGTCGTTAGCAATGTTCCAAGGCATGGGCTGATTAAAGTTCATTACGACGGCATTTAACGAATGGAAGCTGGAGTTTCGGTATGCATTTATACCTGTATCGAAATCTATAGTACTAGAAAATGTCGGCACTAAAAAGCAAAGTACACCACAAACAAAGAAAAGTAATACTCCTAAAAGACCAGATTTTGACCTGCTCTTTAAAGCTCCATATAACATGAAAATTCCCGTAAAAAGAAAAACGTGAATTAAAGTTGGCAACAACGTCCCTATTAGATGTGAATATATTTCTAAATCTAAATAGGAGAACATCACTCCAATTCCAAACCCTCCAACTAATGCTATTATTTTTTTGCGCCAAGAAGAAACAAAGGCCATTGCTACACTGCCTATAAGCCCAGCAAGCACTATATGGTTCATCCTTATCCTGAAATTTCCTACAACTTCTCGCCAATCATTTCCAAACCAACTCACTTTTATTTCTGCTGGAAAATCATTAAAAAAAGACAGGAACAAATAAGTCCCAGACCAAATAATGGCAACCAAAACTAAAGGGAGAAAATCATATTTACCTGTTGTGAAAAAATTTTTCTTTCTAAGCCAGCTTATTTCTGTGAGATAATGCAATGGCCCAAGCACTGCATATGAAAAAAGAAACAGCCAAAATGGTAATGAAAATGCAATGACTAGAGAGGAAATCATTAATCCTATGTTCAATCTATTAATCTTATTGTTCTCCTGACTCAATTGCTAACTATTGTATCTCTCATTTTCTTGCTAAATGTACCTTATTAATCATATAAATGAAAAATCCCCTTTTCAAATTGAATTTCTGGTCCAATACACGGATTGATGTAATCAATGGTCCAAAAATAAACACCTTCTTCCATTATGCCTTTGGAACCCATTCCATCCCAGGAATTACTAATCGAATTAGATTCAAATAACTGTATGCCCCATCGATTGTAAATAACAATGTGGTATTTCTGAATATTCAAACCTGATATTTTAAACTCGTCATTCTGACCATTTCCATCTGGAGTAAAAACGTTTGGCACCATAATACTCGTCTTCGGATTAATTATAACCGAAATAGAGTCTGAAGCAAAACAACCATTAAATTCGTAATCAAGTGTGTAAACTCCAGTTGAGTTGACCTCAATAATTTGTTCCGTTTCTGAGGTGCTCCAGTAATAACTTGACCCCTCAGCAGATGACAAAATTACTGGTTCACACGAAACGATATCTAAACCCAGATCTATTTCCAACGGAATAGAATTTACTTCAATAATTGCATTCAAAACACATCCGATGCTATCAGCGATTGTTAGTGATAAAGTTCCTGAATTTAACCCCTCAAACAAACCAGACGTCTGAGATGAACCGTCCAAACTATAGGTGTACGGACCTATACCGCCACTTGCAACTACATCTATTAATCCATTCTCAAACCCGCAATTTTCATCGATTACATTAAGAATTAAATAACTTAATGTGTTTGTGTCTCCAACATCAACAATTAAAGAGTCCATACACCCCAGAGAATCTGTAACTACAATAGTATATTGCCCAGGGTACAGCTCCGTAAAAAGGCCATTAGACTGAGGACCAATTCCAATGTTATAACTAAAAGGCGAAACTCCAGATTCACCATTAACTTCTATTTCGCCATTATTCTTCGCGCACAATGCATCCGAAACATAAACTAAGCTAATCTCAATTAACACGGAATCAATAATCGTTACTTCAAGGGTGTCTGTGCATCCTCCTGCATCAATTACTTCAACGGAATACACTCCAGCAGCGAGTCCATTAAAAATTCCTGATGACTGATTTCCGAAACCAATATTATAAGCATACCCTAGCGCCCCACCGGATCCTTCCACCTCCAAAGATCCATTTGAGCCAGAACAATTTTCGGAATTCTGACTTAGCAATGTTGACGCCAAAGTTGATGTGTCCGAAACCTCTACATTAACAAGATCTGCACATCCAGCAGAATCAGTGACCAATACCAAATAACTTCCACTCATTAGCCCAGAAAAACTCCCTGACATTTGCGGTCCTACCCCAATATCATAAGAATAATCTCCTAGGCCTCCTGACCCGACAACTGTAAATGAACCATTTGGCATATTACATTCTGAAGGTGTCAATCCAACTAAAGACCCAATAACTGCACTGCCCACGCTAGCGAGAGCAATCAAACTATCAACAGAACACCCTGCTGAATCAGTAACCGTAATGGTATAAAACCCGGGGCCTATTCCCGCATATAAAGAATCGCTAGGACCAGAAAACCATTGATAAGTGTAAGGCGCAGCTCCTCCCGACACCGCAGCTACATTAATGCTCCCATTATTTAGTCCACAATCTGAAGGCACCATAATCAATGTCAAATCTATAGGTACACCCCAATCAATAACGATTTGTTCATAATCAAAACAGCCTGTAATTGTGTCTGAAATTACCAAAAATACAGTGTCACCCTGGTGCATAATAAGTGTGCCTAACGCATTTGTTGTGTCCGTCGCAGAAGTTGGAATTTGCGACTGAAAAGAAGCCATGGTCCCCATCAAACCACTGCTGTCTGTGTATACCAAAGTACTCAAATCAAAAGCGCTGCATTGTCGTCCAGGATCAACATAATGCAAGTTTGGACCAGGCAAAGAAACCACAATTATGTCTTTTGTTATTTGAGAAGTGAAACAAGAGCTTATTGGAGTGCCTGTTGCCGTATACGTTGTGGTTGAGTCTGGATTAGCATTAACTACAACGCCATCCAATGTATCCAAACCTATCGATGGCGACCAAGTCCACGTGAAATCATTAACGGCCTGACCAACCACCATGATATCAACTGGATTAGATGTGCACGTAAAAACTGTGTCTACAACAGGTTCGCAATTAGATATTGGGCCAATTAGATCACCTGCATATTGAAATTGAAATAAATGATTGAGCGCATTATCCGTCTGAGATGAATCGAGTATTATCACATATCGAAAAGTTTCTGACATACCAGAATCTAGGTTCTCTATAAAGTACGCAAGTGAAATGGCTTCATCTGCCGATGATACAGAACCCGGAGTACCCACTATGCTGCCAGTGCCATAATTCCATAAGTCAGATGCATCCCGATTCGAAAAACCTCCATATGTAACTCTAAAATTCTCCCCAAATGCTGCTAAACCAATGTAAGAACCCCATGGTAAAGATTGTTCCGCAGTTACTAATGCTTTAGAACATGCAATGTCCCCTTGACTGATAATGGAATTCACTGTACTGTAATTGCCCGTTAAATAAACGTTGTTATCTGGATCAATATTTCGGTGGTAGTAGATTGTATCAATTATCCCTGGCCCATTATTTTTAATGGTTACTTCTGTACTATAAAACAGATCGGCTTGGTTAAGGCTATAGTTTATATGAATCGACACGTCATATCCTGACCCAACATAATCTCCATCCCAGCATACAGACATAGCACCACTATTATTGACATAATCTGTTATGAATCCTGGAATCATTTGTGGGGTTCCTGTAGAATAAAAAGAACAATTATTATTCGCCTTAACCCCTTCAATACCTCCTAATTCAATCCCCCAACCGTTCTCGGGGTCTCCTGGAGTGAAAAAATCTCCATCAAATTGTGACCAACCGGACATAGTTGGATCCGCAACAAAACCAAAGTATGGATTAGCGGAACGAAAATGGGCCCCTGCAACAAATCCTAAAGCCGTATCTGCTCCTTCAAAACCACCGTCACCGGCAATACCAACCTCGAC
>JABJPZ010000001.1 GCA_018663635.1 Crocinitomicaceae bacterium | reverse complement strand
TGTTCTTTTGTTTTTAATTTATTTAAATCGTATTCGGCTTAAATCGATCTACATGAAAGTAGGACTAATCTTTTTGGGCGGCTTTGGCGTAATTCAGGCCTTTATGGATAAGGCAACCCTTCTATATCCTAAAACAAGTATGAAGTTTCCTTTGTTTGATGGTATAATTCCGGCATTTGAAGAAGGAAATTACAATGACCGAACACTACCGGGCTTGTTTGGCGCGGAAGGCTTATGGCCTCACCTGATATTTTTCGCTCTGTTTATAACAGTTTTAATATTACTGCATAAAAAAGCTCCTTCAATCGAAGAGGCATAATTTCTTTTATTGGGGTGCGGTAAGACACAGCACATTAAATAACGATCGTTATCAAAATCGCCTACAATCGAATTGACCTCAATATCAATGGTTATACTTTTTTGTTATTTTAACCGTTAGTGTTCAATTAAAAGTGCAATGAAAAGTTTAGTCATATTATTTTTTTTGATTCCAATAATATCTGCTGGACAGGAGATGATTACAATAAGTGGATATGTCGAAGATGCGGAAAATGGTGAAAAATTATTGGGAGGAACCATTTACGATTTGTACTCGAAAAAAGGTGCCGTAACGAATGATTATGGCTTTTATAGTTTGACTTTACCTAAGGATTCAGTAAAGCTTCGTATTTCTTATACAGGATTTGATACACAGTTCTTCAATGGAAAACCAGAAAAGGATCTTCAGCTTACCTTCAAGATGGCATTTAATATGTTGGAAGAAGTTGAAATTATTGGGAATAAGGAAGAACAGGTTCATCTTAAGTCCGAAATGAGCACGATCGATATTTCTATGGAAAAGGTCAAGACGTTGCCGGTTTTTTTGGGAGAAAAGGATATTATGAAAACCATTCAGCTTATGCCGGGTGTGCAAACGGGTTCTGAAGGGACCTCAGGCTTGTACGTAAGAGGGGGAGGTCCGGATCAAAATTTAATTCTTTTGGATGGCGTCCCGGTGTATAATGCTTCGCATTTGTTTGGTTTTTTCTCTGTATTTAATGCGGATGCGATTAATTCTGTTAAGCTTATTAAAGGTGGATTCCCCTCACGTTATGGAGGTAGGCTTTCTTCTGTCATTGATATTAAAATGAAAGAGGGAAATATGAAGGAGTTTCATGGAGAGGGGTCCATTGGCTTGATTTCTTCTAAACTAACCCTGGAAGGGCCAATTAAAAAAGATAAAACCTCTTTTTTGATATCAGGTAGAAGAACCTACATAGACTTGTTAGCAAGACCCATAATCAGGAGTGCCGGAGATGGCAACACTGCGGGCTATTATTTTTATGACCTTAACGGCAAAGTAAATCACAAATTTTCAGACAAGGACAGGCTCTACATAAGTGCTTATCTCGGCGATGATAAGGCCTATTCAAGCTACGAAGATTCTTGGACAAATAATGGAGAGACCTCAACAGACAAGGAAAGCGCACAACTTAAGTGGGGTAACACAATAACTGCAATACGTTGGAATCACATGTTATCGAACAAAGTATTCATGAATACAACACTACGGTACAGTAAGTATCGGTTTCTTGTGGGTGCTGATTCGGAATTTACTACTACTACCGCGGGCTCAAGCACCACGGATGCTTTTTCTTATGCTTACATATCTGGTATAGAGGATTGGTCTGGAAAGGTCGATTTCGACTGGGTTCCAAACCCCAATCATTTTGTTCGATTTGGTGCTGGAGATATTTACCATACGTATACCCCTGGAGTTAATCAGTTCCGAGTTACGGAATCCAATTCTTCAGCGATTGATACCACTTTTGGTGCTAACAAACAATTTGCACATGAGCTTTTTGCTTATCTGGAAGATGAGGTTAAAATTGGAGAAAAATTCAAGGGTAATGTAGGGCTTCATTTTTCTGGTTTCGTAGTTGGCAGTACAAATTATTGGTCTCTTCAACCAAGAATAAGTGGTCGTTACTTACTAAACAATAATTCATCAGTAAAAGCAAGCTATGCGTCGATGACACAGTTCATGCATCTATTAACGAATACGGGGATTGGTTTGCCCACCGATTTATGGTTACCTGCAACCGAAAGAGTAAAACCGCAAACATCACATCAGTGGGCAGCTGGTTACGCGCAAACAATTAAAGAAAAGTTTGAATTGTCTATTGAAGGCTATTATAAGGTGATGAATAACTTAATTGAGTACAAGGATGGCGCATCTTTCTTTAGTAATGATCAGGACTGGCAGGATAAAATAGAATCTGGTCGCGGCTGGTCTTATGGAGGGGAGATTTTATTAGAGAAGAAGAGAGGTAAAACAACTGGATGGGTAGGCTATACTTTATCTTGGACAAATAGGCAGTTTGAGAATTTAAATTTTGGAGAAGTATTTCCTTATCGCTACGATAGACGCCACGACCTGGGCCTTGCCATAACACACGAATTTAACGACCGAGTAAGCGTTGGAGCGGTATGGGTGTACGGTACAGGAAATGCGGTTACACTGGGATTGGAAAGGTATCAACCCGCTACCGTTTCCCAATTTAGCTGGTATACAGACATAGAGCACATTGAAGGCAGAAATAACTATCGAATGCCCGCTTACCATCGTTTAGATTTATCTGTTAATTTGAAAAAAGAAATGAAGTGGGGGCAGCGAACCTGGAGCTTTGGCATTTATAACGTCTACAGTAGACAAAACCCATTTTATCTTGAATTTGGAAATGATTCAGCAGGAAACAGAAAGCTCTACCAATATAGTTTGTTCCCCTTCATTCCATCGTTCAGTTATGCGTTTAAGTTTTAGAATATGGGAAGATTAGCTTTAATATATGTGATTGTATTTCTACTTTTTACTTTGGGATGCAGGAAAGAAATTCCTTTTAATTCTGAAGTCACTACGCCTAAACTAGTGGTGAACTCCTTATTTGCCAGTGATAGTTCATGGGCTGTGCATGTTAGTAAAAGTTTGAGCGTTATCGACCAAGGAAATTTGGATGACGTCGAAAATGCAACGGTAGTTATTTCTACAGCCGCGGGAGATCTAGTTGAGACACTTGCATACAATGGAAATGGAAATTATATTGGAACGCAAATACCACAAGAGGGTCAGAACTATAGAGTAGATGTGGCGGCGCCAAATTATACTGCGGTGTATGGAGAAGACGTGGTTCCGGATGTCGTTAATGTGCAATCGGTAGATACAATGACTTCAGTTAATGGAGAGGAAGAAATATTAGTCGCCCAAATAACATTTAAAGACCCCGAAGGAATCAACAACTATTATCGATTTTCGGTTGAGATGGGCTATTGGGAGTATTGGCCTGGCAGCTCTGGCGGCATGGACTCAACGTATTACGAAGAGCAGGTCTGGTTGCAATTGAGCGACCCATCATTTGAGGGTACTGGTAATAATTCCTGGAGAGATACAGGGATTATGTCAGATTTGTTGTTTGACGGGCAAACCAAAACAGTAGACCTCCCTATAAGTAAGTGGTTATTTGGAGGAGGAGATATGAGGATTGAATTTATAGACGTTTATTTTTCCAATGTTTCTGAGTCAACGCACTTTTACAACAGGTCTTTTCAGCTTTACCAGGAAACGCAAGGCAATCCTTTTGCCCAACCTGTGCAAGTATACAGCAACATTACCAATGGAT
>JABJPZ010000076.1 GCA_018663635.1 Crocinitomicaceae bacterium | reverse complement strand
TTTAAAAAAGGTCGGGTATCTTCGTTGTGAGCAGAAAAAAGTGTCAGGCGGAGTAGCGTCAATCTACATCGGTCAAAAATAAAATTCATATCTATGCGTTTTTTACTTTTAAGACTTTAAATGAAACGACTGTTTGCATTAACCGGCATTGTATTGTGCTCTGTAGTGATTTTGGGGCAAAAAAGAACGGGTGTAGAAAACCTAGCCGATTTTGACGAACGCTTATTTCATTTTGGATTTGCATTAGGATTTAACAAATCCAATTTTTACATGATAACCAATAACAATAATTACAATCTCGGCGGAGATTCGTTAATTGGCGTTTCAGTAGATCCGCAGTCTGGTTTTAATCTGGGAATAGTCTCTTCTTTAAACATTACAAACAGTTTAAAACTGCGGTTCATACCTTCACTCTCATTTCAGGAAAGAATGGTAAATTACTCCTACAATATGCCCAACATTATCGACACTGTTTTTACGCAACAACAACGGGTTGAATCTACCTTTCTTGATTTCCCTTTTAACTTTAAATTTAGAACATACAGAGCTCATAATTTCGCCGCATCCTTTATAGTTGGTGGGAAATACAGCTTGGATATGGCTTCTCAACAAGATGTTACAGAAGATGCCATTTTAAAAATCAAAAAACCAGATTATTCCTTTGAACTTGGTGTGGGCACCGATTTCTTTCTTCAATATTTCAAATTTGGCCTAGAGCTTAAATATTCTATGGGATTTCCGAATGCACTGATTCAGGAAAACAATCAATGGAGCAGGCCAATTGACAGTCTAAAAAATCAAATGTGGCTATTCTCTATTACCTTCGAAGGATAACTAACGTGCTAAGCAAATAAATTATGGCGGAAATTATTGAGCTATTCACGACACCCGAAAATGGATACTCAGAAGGCCTTAACGACTTTATTGTTTCCCAATTACAATTGCCATCAGACGAGCACTTTCTTATTTTAAAAAGATCCATTGATGCACGTAAAAGAAACATTAGGGTATTGCTTCGGATAGAATACGATAAAAATGTTAAAATAAGAACCTCAGCAGCGGAGGTTCCTGACCGATCCGTACAAAGCAAAAAAAAAATACACATTATCGGTGCTGGACCCGCTGGATTATTCGCTGGTCTTAAAGCAATTGAAAAAGGATTCTCGCCCATTATTTACGAAAGAGGTAAGGATGTTAAGTCGCGCAGAAGGGACCTTGCAAAAATAAACAAGGATCACATCGTTAATCCCGAATCTAATTACTGTTTCGGAGAAGGAGGTGCAGGAACCTATTCAGACGGCAAGCTCTATACCAGAAGCAAGAAAAGAGGTGATGTTCGAGAAGTATTGCAAAAGCTCGTTCATTTTGGTGCTCCAGAGAATATCTTATTCGATGCACATCCTCACATCGGCACCAACAAGCTCCCTCAAATTATTGAGAACATTAGACATGCAATACTTGATGGAGGAGGCAGTATACAATTTAATGCTAAACTAACGGACGTATTCATTCAGAATAATGCAATTACGGGATTTGAAATCAATCAAGAACAAAAAATCGAGGCTACGCACCTTATTCTTGCGACTGGTCATTCGGCACGAGACGTATTTGAATTATTGCACGAGCGAAAAGTAGCACTTGAATTCAAACCCTTTGCAGTAGGTGTTAGAATTGAACACCAGCAAAATTTGATTGATAAAATACAATACAAAACAGCAAGTCGTGGGGAGTTCTTACCTCCCTCATCGTATAGGTTGGTTTCACAGATAAATGGTCGTGGTGTCTACTCGTTTTGCATGTGCCCCGGTGGAATTATTGCCCCTTGCGCTACCAATCAAGAAGAAGTAGTTACCAATGGATGGTCTCCCAGTAAACGAAATAATCCGTGGGCAAATTCTGGACTAGTTACGGAAGTAAGGCACAGTGATATACCTCAATTCCATAAGTACGGGCCATTGGCCGGAATGGAATTTCAAAGATCAATCGAATATGCTTGCTGGAAAGCAGGGGGAGAATCTCAGGTGGTACCTGCACAAAGAATGATTGATTTTACTAAAAATAAACCATCCTCTACCCTCCCCGAATCCTCCTATATCCCTGGTAAAAAATCAGTAAATTTAAATTCTGTTTTACCTGATTTCATTTCGGAAAGCTTGCGAAAAGCAATGTTAAATTTTGGAGCAAGTATGAAAGGATATCTCACCAATGAAGCCGTATTGCATGCACCGGAATCAAGAACTTCCTCTCCTGTGCGAATACCTAGAGACAAAACAACCATGCAACACATTTCTATTAATGGACTCTACCCCTGTGCTGAAGGCGCAGGGTACGCCGGAGGCATTATTTCTGCTGCTGTTGATGGTAAAAATTGCATAACCGCTTTGAGTACGGTCGATAAATGAAAAATTTAAAGCTTTAATAGCCTGTAATGTTCAGGAAATAACCGTTAACCTGTCTAATAAAATCCCAGTTGCGACACCAACATTTAAAGACTCTGCAGCACCCTTTTTCGCAATAGTAATTCGATGATCTGCCACCCCATCCAGACCATCTCGTATACCGTGTGATTCACTACCCATAATTAAATTAAAATTTTTCATTCGGGCAGCAGATTC
This sequence comes from Crocinitomicaceae bacterium, assembly GCA_018663635.1. Taxonomy (GTDB): domain Bacteria; phylum Bacteroidota; class Bacteroidia; order Flavobacteriales_D; family Parvicellaceae; genus UBA10066. The sequence goes on along the minus strand of JABJPZ010000076.1, from coordinate 9,002 downwards.
CTCTCCGTCCATCACCGCAGCATATGTTTTTAAACCTGATGAAGACAGGTATGTTTTCAAATCCGTATAGGCTACCTTTATTCGAAATAAGCTACCCATAGAAGCTTGCACTACTTTAGGGTTAAAGCATTCTGCAGCATCAGTCGAACAAACAACCTGCTCAATGCCATACCAATCGGCTAAACGAATGATTGTTCCTAAATTCCCAGGATCTCGAACACCATCAAGAATCAGTGCAGATTTGGCGCTGTCTAAAGCAAAAGAGGGCATCTTTACAACAGCCAGTAGTTTATTAGGTGTCTGTAGTGCAGAAATTTTTTTTAGCTCTTTTTCAGTTATCTGGATCCCTCCGGGATAACTCTCTGTTGAATAAAGCGAAACAACTTCATAATCCGAATTCATTAATTCTTCAACTATCTTTGAGCCTTCTACTATGAACTCGCCGAAATCTTTTCGAAATTTCTTTTTATGCAGACTTCTGATTTTCTTAATTGTACTTTGACTCAGCATTTGTTCGCTATCAGTATATTTGCTCCAATCAAAAGTAGGAAATGAGTTGCATTAAAGCTAAAAGAATGCATATCTGGCTGATTATCAATGTGTCTGTTCTGGCCGTGATACTGTCTGCATGCAATCCAGCAAAAAGAATTCAAGACCACCAACTACTTCTTGACAAGAATATCATCGTTCAAAACAATAGTAATATTGACGAATCGTCGATTTATAAAATCATAAAACAAAGATCCAACGTGTATACGTTGACTAAATTTCGGGCGCGGCTACACATCTATAATTTGGGCAATCCGAAAAGAATTACCAGAGTAAACGACCGTTTAAACAAAAGAGTTGAGCAAAAAAACAGCCAACGAAACATAAAAAATGAAGAACGCCTAACCCTAAGAAAACAAGACAGCATTAATGGTGAAAAACTAAATAAGCTTCGTTTAAAAAAGAAAGTAACGAAACGAAAAAACCTGGGTGAATTTTTCCAATCCGTTGGCGAAGCACCTTCGCTTTTAGATAGCACCTTAAATGAAACCACCAACAAACAGATAAAGCTTTATATGTTTAAAAAAGGTTATTTCAATGCTGAAGTCCGAGATAGTATTGTTGTGCATAATAAAAGAGCAAAAGTGTATTACATTATTGATGCCAACACCCCTTATACCATAGAACATTTTGAGCGAGAGATAAACAAAAAAGACAAAGGAGAAATTAGAACTTACATCAATCAATTATCGGAATCGTCCTTGATTCATGAAGGCGATAGATTTGACATGGAGGTACTCAATCAAGAAAGAAGCAGAATAACCCAAGCTTTACGGGATAGTGGTTTTCATTTTTTCAATAAAGAATACGTCTATTTTGAGTACGACACCACAGAAACTTCCGGAAAGCTGAATCTCTTTATGGACATTCATAACTTGAAAACCAAGGACCAATTTGCGGATACCATTGTACTGTTACCTCATAAACGGTATAAAATAAGCGGAATCGACATCCACAGCAATTTTGATCCCAGAGTGCAAGACCCAGATTACGACTCCATTGGTCACTACACGTTAAACATCATGTATCGAGACGAATTAAACTTAAAGCCTAAAGTACTTCATAAAAGATTGGAATATAAGGTGGGAGATTACTACAATCACAGCGCTATTGAATCCTCGTTTAAAAAGCTATCTAACCTGGGGCTTTTTAAATTAATCCACATGGATTTTGAAATTGATGAGAGCAAAAGTCAATCTAATTATTTAAAATCTATTGTCGAGCTTGAACCTACAAAATCTAAAACTTTTGCGCTAGAATCAGATGGCACACATACTGATGGGCTCCTTGGCATAGAAGGGCGACTTTCCTTTTCTAATAAAAACTTATTCAAAAAAGCCATTCAAGGACAGATTAGCTTAACCGGAGGATTAGAGGCACAGCGTTCCATTGTAAGTACAGACAACAACAACCTGACTTCAGACTTAACGGGTTTGGCGGCAACGCTTAACACATTAGAAATTAGTCCTCAAATTTCATTCTCGTTGCCTTCCTACTTATTGCGATTCACCGGGCTACTTGATTACCACAATAATCCGCACACTGAAGTTATAACAGCCTACAATTTTCAGCGTAGACCTGATTTTACACGAAATATTTTCAGCTTTTCTGGAGCAACAGTAATCAATGAAAATAAAGCCCATACGCTCCGATTTGATTGGCCAGAATTTTCATTGGTTAACATTGATAATGAAAGCGACACTTTTCTATCCAGAATCGACTTGTTAAATGATAAGTTTTTAGCAGCAAGCTATCAAGACCACATTATCTCAGCATCACGGGTTACTTACGAATACAATAATCAGTACCAGGGCGGGCTTAAAAACAACTTCTATTTTAAAGCCTCTTTTGAGCAATCCGGCAATTTATTGCGGTGGGGATTTGAAAAAAGCAAGGCACAGCTAGACGAGTTAGGCGGTTACGAAATTTTTAACACCCGTTTTGCGCAATACATCAAAACAACGATTGATGCACGTTACTACCGTAATTTTAAAAAGAGCCAGATCGTCTATCGAATGTTTGCAGGCATTGGTATTCCGCAGAAAAATTTCAGCGAAGCACTGCCTTTTGAAAAAGCATTTTTTGCAGGTGGGGCTAATGGTATACGGGCTTGGAAATCAAGAACACTTGGCCCTGGCGGGTATTACGACAGCAATAAAGCATTTGATAAAACAGGTGACATCAGGATAGAGTTCAACGCAGAAGCAAGGTTTGACATCATAGACTGGGTAGAAGGAGCATTATTCGCCGATTTAGGCAATGTATGGTTATTAAATCCTGATTCATTGCGAACGAATGGTCATTTTCAATTGCGCAGATCTCTACCTAGAGAGCTTGCTCTTGGCGGTGGGTTCGGTTTAAGAATGGATTTGGATTTCTTTCTGATTAGAATAGACTTTGCAGTTCCGCTCCACAATCCGTCTTTGGCAGATGGCAATCGATGGATTTTCGGGTCACAAGATGCCATTAATGAAGAATTTAAACCTCAATTCGTTTTGGGAATTGGCTATCCATTTTAACCTAAAAGAACCTCCTATAATTCGCACATTGTGCCAATGGCATTGCATAAAGCATTAAAAAGAAATTCACTTTAGCTTATAATTTTTCCAATCCTTGGTAGCTTTTATTAGATTTGCACTCCGATAATTTTGAGAAAGCTATGTCTAAAACAAAAGAAATACTAGGAGAAAAAGCAGAGGCCTTACTGAATCATAAGTGCACTACCATTGGAAAAGAACACATTCACTTGCCGGGTGTGGATTTTATCGATCGCTGTTTTTCACAAACAAACAGGTCTAATCAGGTATTAAGAAGCCTGCAGGCACTATACGGGAATGGACGACTTGCTGATACCGGTTATGTCTCTATCCTTCCTGTTGACCAAGGGATTGAACATTCTGGAGGCGCTTCTTTTGCACCAAACCCTAGCTACTTTGATCCAGAAAACATCATAAAGCTGGCTATAGAAGGTGGATGCAATGCGGTTGCTTCAACCTTTGGAGTTCTTGCGGCATGTTCTAGAAAATATGCACATCGCATTCCTTTCATCGTCAAATTGAATCACAATGAATTTTTAACCTATCCCAACACTTTTAACCAAATTTCATTTGGATCTGTGGAGGAAGCATGGAATTTAGGAGCGACAGCTGTTGGAGCAACCATCTATTTCGGCTCCGAAGAAAGTGAGCGACAAATTGTAGAAGTAGCAGAAGCATTTGAAAGAGCTCATGAGTTAGGCATGGCTACGATTCTCTGGTGTTATACTAGAAACAGTGCTTTCAAAAAAGATGGAGTAGATTACCACACTTCGGCTGATTTAACCGGGCAAGCCAATCACCTTGGCGTTACTATTCAAGCAGATATTATCAAACAGAAACTTCCAGAGTGCAACGGCGGTTACACTGCCGTTAATTTTGGAAAAACGCATCCCAAAGTTTATTCCGAACTTACTACGGATCACCCGATAGATTTAACCCGATACCAAATTGCAAATTGCTATATGGGTAGGATGGGATTAATCAATTCAGGTGGTGCTTCAACAGGAAGCGGCAGTTCAGACTTAATCCAAGCAGTAGAGACTGCTGTTGTTAATAAAAGAGCAGGTGGACACGGCTTAATTTCTGGCAGAAAAGCATTTCAAAAACCTTTAAATGAAGGAATTGCCTTATTAAACGCAATTCAAGATGTATATTTAGACCAGGATATTCAAATCGCTTAAAATTTTGTTAGAACAAAGCACAACACTTTTTAGTTATGGCATGGTTTAAAAGAGATAAGAAGAGTATTACAACTCCAACCAAAGAAAAAAAGGAAACACCCGATGGATTATGGGTGAAAACCTCTAGTGGTAACATCATAGAAAGCAAAGAGCTGGCCAAGAATTTTTATGTTGACCCGGAAGGTCACCACACCAGAATCGGTTCAAAAGAATATTTTGACATCATCTACGACGACGCTTACTATACAGAGATTCATGAAAAAATAGCTTCTGGCGATCCGCTCCACTTTGAAGACAACAAAAAATACACAGACCGAATTACGGCCACTCAGAAAAAAACCGGTTTGGTTGATGCGTGTCGCAGTGCTTATGGTAAAACATCCGGTCAATACATTGTAGTAACCTGCATGGACTTCACATTTATTGGAGGCTCAATGGGTTCTGTAGTTGGTGAAAAAATCGCTTTAGCCATAGACTATGCGATTAAAAAGAAATGCCCCTTTATGATGATTTCTAAATCGGGTGGTGCACGTATGATGGAAGCCGGGTTTTCTCTAATGCAAATGGCTAAAACGTCAGCCAAATTAACACAGCTATCTCAAAAAAAGTTACCCTATATTTCGTATTTAACAGACCCAACTACCGGTGGAGTAACCGCCTCATTCGCCATGTTAGGGGATGTGAATATCGCAGAGCCTAATGCTTTAATTGGATTCGCTGGTCCCAGAGTAATTAAAGAAACCATTGGCATGGATTTACCAGAAGGTTTTCAAACCTCAGAATTTCTGCTAGAAAAAGGTTTTCTCGACTACATTGTTGATCGGAGAGAGCTTAGGCCTGAACTAGAGCGAATTATTCGACTATTGCAAAACTAATGATGTAAATGCTCTGCATTCGTAAAAGAAGCAAATAAAATTGTGATTTCTAAACCAATTAAATCCCTGCTTTATTTAAAATAATTATTTCTCTATCGAATAAAACAGTATATTTGCACCCGAATAATTAACAAGATCACATAAGAATCACTAAAAGTATTGGCATGTATCTAACATCAGAAAAGAAAAAAGAATTTTTTAAACAGTACGGAAACGGAGATACCGATACCGGTACTGCAGAAGGTCAAATTGCATTGTTTACATTCAGAATTGCGCATCTTACTGAGCATCTGAAGACAAACAAAAAAGACTTCAACACTCAACGATCATTAATTATGCTTGTTGGGAAAAGAAGAAGGCAATTGGATTATTTAAAAGCGAAAGACATTGTGCGTTACAGGGCAATTGTCAAAGAGCTTGGATTAAGAAGATAATTTGTCTCGAAACGACGAGATAATTCTTATACGTATTTAAAGGGGGGCTTTTACACATTAGTGTAAAGCCCCCTTGTTGTTTATATTTTAAAAATTATGAAATTAGGATTTGAAAAAAGCATTAGCCTAGGAGATGGAAGAACCATTTCTATTGCTACAGGAAAATTGGCTAAGCAAGCTCACGGTTCCGTGGAAGTGAGGATGGGCGGAACAGTAATTTTGGCAACAGTAGTTTCTAACTACGACGCGAGACCAGAAATGGATTTCATGCCATTAACCATCGATTATAGAGAGAAGTATGCTTCTACAGGTAGATTCCCAGGAGGATTCTTAAAAAGAGAAGCAAGACCTTCTGACTCTGAAATATTAGTAATGCGTCTTGTGGACAGAGCATTAAGACCTCTTTTCCCTGACGATTATCACGGAGATACACAAGTGATGATTCAACTTGTTTCTTCAGATAAAGTGGATTCACCAGATGCACTTGCTTGTCTTGCAGCATCTGCTGCACTGCAAGTTTCAGACATTCCTATTGCAGAAGCAGTATCGGAAGTAAGGATTGGCCGGATAGATGGCAAAATGATTCTCAATCCAACGATAGAACAAATAGCAGCGTGTGACTTAGACATTATTGTTGCCGCTACTATGGACAATATCATGATGGTTGAAGGAGAATTCAAAGAAGTCTCTGAAGCAGATATGTTAGAGGCCATTAAAGCAGCACATGGTGCCATTAAGGTACAATGTCAGCTTCAATTAGATCTTGCAGCTGAGGCAGTTCCAAATAGAGAAATTAGAGAATACAGTCATGAGGACCACAACGAGGAGCTAAAGGCTAAAATATACGATTTGGGTTACCAAGGATGTTATGACGTGGCAAAACAAGGTCTGGCAGACAAACACAAAAGAGCCGAACTTTTTGGAGCCGTGAAAGAACAAGTTATGGAAGCGCTTTCTGAAGAAGAAAAAACAGAATGGGCATTTCAAATTAAGGGTTACTTTAAATACACGCAAAAATCAGCTGTTAGAAGAGTAGTTCTGGATGAACGCATCAGACTTGACGGTAGAGACATGAATCAAATTCGTCCGATATGGAGTGAAATTGATTATCTGCCAGGACCACATGGTTCAGCCGTATTTACAAGAGGTGAAACGCAATCATTAACGACCATTACTTTAGGTAACAAAATGGATCGTCAATTACTGGATGGTGCGTTATTTAAAGGAGAGTCTACTTTTCTTTTACATTACAACTTCCCACCTTTCTCTACCGGAGAAGCTCGACCAATCAGAGGAGTCTCGAGAAGAGAAATCGGTCACGGTAATCTAGCACTCAGAGCACTCAAACAAGTATTGCCTCCTGCAGAAGATTGTCCGTATACCATTCGAATTGTTTCAGACATTCTAGAATCAAATGGATCTTCATCCATGGCAACGGTTTGTGCTGGAACATTGGGATTAATGGATGCTGGTGTTCAAATTACAAAGCCAGTTTCTGGTATTGCAATGGGGTTAATTGCCGATGATGCTGGAAAGTATGCGGTTCTATCCGATATACTTGGAGACGAAGATCATTTAGGTGATATGGATTTTAAAGTAACCGGAACCACCGATGGTATAACGGCTTGTCAGATGGATATCAAAGTTGACGGACTTTCTTACCAAATACTGGAAGAAGCGCTGAACCAAGCCAGAGAAGGTAGACTTCATATTCTTGGAGAAATGGCCAAAACTATGGCTAACCCCAGAGAAGACTACAAACCACATGTACCTAGAATGGAATCATTTGTTGTACCAAACGAATGCATCGGTGCCATTATTGGACCGGGTGGAAAAGTAATTCAGGACATTCAGAAAAGAACTGAAACTACCATTAGTATTGAAGAATTAGAAACCGGAGAAGGAATGGTACAAATATCTTCAGACAACGCAGAAAGAATGACTGCTGCTGTAACTGAAGTTAAAAACATCGCATTCCCTCCTTCAGCAGAAGTAGGTGAAGTGTACGAAGGGAAAGTGAAATCGATTATGCCTTATGGTGCATTCGTAGAAGTTGTTCCTGGAACAGATGGTTTATTACACATTTCTGAAATAGAATGGAGCAGATTGGAAAAAGTAGAAGACGCACTTAAAGAAGGTGATGTTATTAAGATCAAAGTACTAAGCAAAGATCCGAAAACGAAAAAACTAAAACTTTCTAGGAAAGTACTTTTACCCAAACCAGAGCGTCAGGAAAAACCAGAAGCTGAAAATGCTGGATAAAATTTTAAACAAAGAGGTCTAACCAAAGACCTCTTTGTTTTCTGTTTACTAATCCAACTATTTAAGTAAATTGCCTTAATCAATTGGTTTTGAGTAATATTTAGATTTTATTACCGATACTTTACAAACGAAACCTTTGGTTAAAAACAACATAAAAATTAAGTGCTAAAATGTAACCATTGCGCATTTAATCCGTTAGTGAAACTCTAGATATAATAAAGTTTTTGAATGAGACAACTTAAAATTACAAAACAAGTTACCAATAGAGAGACCGCTTCTCTCGATAAATACCTTCAAGAAATTGGCCGTGTTGACTTGATTACTGCTGAAGAAGAAGTAGATCTTGCCAAAAAGATTAAAGCCGGCGATCAGGCAGCATTAGAAAAAATGGTTAAAGCCAATCTCCGGTTTGTTGTTTCCGTTTCTAAACAATACCAGAATCAAGGATTGACGTTACCCGATTTAATTAATGAGGGCAATCTGGGTCTGATTAAAGCTGCACAACGTTTTGATGAAACCAGGGGTTTTAAATTTATTTCCTATGCTGTATGGTGGATTAGACAATCGATACTACAAGCTTTAGCAGAACAGTCTAGAATTGTTAGACTCCCTCTAAATAAAATTGGTTCTATTAATAAGATCAATAAAGCTTTTGCTCAACTGGAACAGAAATACGAGAGACCCCCTAACGCAGATGAATTAGCGGATTTACTTGACCTCACAACGCAAGAAGTGAAGCAGTCGTTAAGAAATGCAGGTAGACACGTTTCTATGGATGCGCCGCTTAAAGACGGTGACGAATCCAGTTCTAACATGTACGAAGTGCTGCAAAGTGGAGATTCTCCAAGTCCAGAAAATGGATTAATTACAGAATCATTGCGAAGAGAAATCGAACGATCTCTGTCTACATTAACAACCAGAGAAGCAGACGTTGTTCGGTTGTATTTTGGTCTTAACGGACAACACCCAATGACTTTAGAGGAGATAGGAGAACGATTTGACCTTACACGAGAGCGAGTTAGGCAAATTAAAGAAAAAGCAATTCGAAGATTAAAACACACTTCCAGAAGTAAAATTTTAAAAACCTACTTAGGATAAAGACCTTTTTCAATTATTAAAAAACCGATTGCATTTGTAATCGGTTTTTTTGTGACCAAAAATAAG
>JABJPZ010000075.1 GCA_018663635.1 Crocinitomicaceae bacterium | reverse complement strand
CTGGATTAAAATTTAATGAGGACTTTAAAGTGGGCTATTCTCCAGAGCGAATCAATCCAGGAGATAAGGAACATACACTATCTTCTATTATTAAAGTTTCATCAGGATCTTGTGAAGTTTCAGCTGAGAATATTGCGAAGACGTATGAATTAGTCGTGGATGCTGGCGTTCATAGGGCAGCGTCAATAAAAGTTGCAGAGGCAGCTAAAATCATCGAAAATACGCAACGAGATGTAAATATTGCACTCGTTAATGAGTTGTCCATTATTTTTAATCGGCTAGGAATAAATACCTATGATGTTCTTGAAGCGGCTGGAACGAAATGGAACTTTTTAAAGTTTTTTCCAGGTTTGGTCGGTGGCCATTGTATTGGTGTTGATCCGTATTATCTGACACATAAGGCAAAGCAAACAGGGTATCATGCAAAAATCATTAATTCAGGACGATATGTTAATGATTCAATGGGCTTCTATGTCGGTAAACAAACGGTTAAAATGATTATTGCTCAAGGCAAAGTGGTTATGGATGCTAAAGTGCTAATACTGGGTGCTACATTTAAAGAAGATGTGTCTGATATAAGAAATTCTAAAGTTATTGACGTTATTAAAGAAATCGAATCATTTTCAATAGCTGTTGATGTAGTTGATCCACATGCTAATCCTGATGAGGTAAATCAAGAGTACGGTTATAGAACCAAGAGTGCACCAGAAGGCAATTACGATGCGGTTATTTTGGCTGTGAATCATCAAGAATATCGGGGATTGCCCGAAGAATATTTCGAAGGATTAATGCCTAATGGCGGGGTTTTTGTGGATATAAAAGGAGCATACAAGAACATGGCTAAAAACAATAAATTAGAGTACTGGAGTCTTTGATGGAATTTCAGAAAAACATACTTGTTACTGGTGGGGCAGGATTTATTGGCTCGCATGTATTAAGGAGGTTAGTCAATAATTACCCGACTTACAAAGTTGTCAATCTAGATGCATTGACATATGCGGGTAATCTTAGTAATCTTCGGGATATTGAAGCTGCACCAAATTATTTGTTTGAGAAGGGAAATATCTGTGATGCTAAATTAGTGATGGAAATTTTCTCGAAGCATCATATAGATGCTGTAATTCATTTGGCTGCAGAATCACATGTGGACCGTTCGATAAGTAATCCGACAGAATTCATCATGACAAATATTATTGGAACAGTCAATTTATTGAATGCGGCAAAAGCTTGTTGGGGAAAAGAAATAGAGGATAAGTGCTTTTATCATATCTCCACTGACGAGGTATATGGTTCATTGGGTCAGGAAGGTTTATTTACAGAAAAAACTCCATACGATCCCAGAAGTCCGTATTCTTCTTCAAAAGCGAGTTCAGATCACATTGTAAGGTCTTATTTTCATACTTACAATTTACCGGTTAAACTTTCAAATTGTTCCAATAATTATGGAGCTAACCAATTTCCCGAGAAATTAATTCCGTTAATCATTAATAATATTAAAAACGAGAAACCATTGCCGGTTTATGGTGAGGGATTAAATGTGCGAGATTGGTTATGGGTAGAAGATCATGCTTCAGCAATTGATACGGTGTTTCATAATGGTAAAATAGGAGAGACCTACAATATTGGTGGATTGAATGAGTGGAAGAACATAGATTTGGTTCATATGATTTGCGATCAGATGGACGAAAAACTAGCTCAAAAAAAAGGCATGTCAAGATCTCTCATTACGTTTGTTAAAGACCGTGCTGGTCATGATTTAAGATATGCTATCGATGCAAGTAAAATCGAAAATGACTTGGGTTGGAAGCCTTCCATTAATTTTGAGCAAGGTTTGTCACTAACCATTGATTGGTATTTGAATAATGAAAGTTGGTTAAATGATGTAACTTCTGGCGAGTACAAAAAATATTATTCCAATCAATACGTAAATAGATAATGTCTCTTTTTGGTAAAATTTTTAGAAAAAAAGAGATTGAATTAGAGCCTTGTGACTTATCAATTTTAGGAACGGATGTGCATTCTCATTTAATTCCGGGGATTGATGATGGTGCAAAGAATATGGATGATTCGTTAATCTTAATTCGTGCTTTGGTCGAGCTGGGATATAAAAAGATTATTACAACACCTCATGTAATGTGTGATTATTACCGAAACACACCAGAAATAATTCTTGGGGGATTATCAGAACTGCAAAAAAAGATAAAGGAAGAAAACATTGAAGTAGAAATTTCTGCAGCAGCTGAATACAATCTAGATGCGGATTTTGAGCCGAAAATAAGTAACAATGAACTATTGACTTTTGGTGAAAAATATGTTCTATTTGAGCTTCCATTTATGCAAGAACCTCCAAATTTAGGGAGTGCTATTTTTGAAATGCAAACCAATGGTTATATTCCAGTTCTTGCACATGCTGAACGCTATCCATTTTGGTTTCATGATTTTCAGAAAATTATGGATTTACGTGAAAGAGGAGTGAAAATACAGCTTAATATCAATTCTTTAACCGGTTATTATGGTCCTGAAGTGCGAGCAGTGGGCGAGCGTTTGATCGATGAATCCTGCTTAGACTTATTAGGGTCTGATTGCCATCATTATGGGCACATTGAGCTGCTTAACCAAGCTCGAAAAAAACCTTATTTGCATAGGGCTATTGAGATTCCGGGTTTAATTAATAAAGAATTATAGAGCGTTATTTCTGATTACAGGAATCAACTTTAAATCGTCGCACTACTTACAGCAAATTTTCGGTCAATTTTTTTGAACATCCCTTGAAGCGCTCTTCCCGGACCAACTTCAATAGCTTCAGTACATCCATCAGTAATCATATTTTGCATGATTTGAGTCCATCTAACAGGCGCTGTGAGCTGGGCCTTTAAATTTTCTTTAATAAGATTAGGATCATTCACTGGTTTAGCAGAAACATTCTGGTAAATCGGACAAATAGGGGCTTTAACTACGGTGTTATTGATGGCAGAAGATAACTCCTCCCCGGCAGGTGCCATCAGTGGCGAGTGAAATGCGCCTCCGACGGGCAACATTAAAGCACGCTTGGCGCCTGCGTCGGTCATTTTTTCACAGGCTTCCTTAACGGCTTCATTACTGCCTGATATTACCAATTGTCCAGGGCAGTTATAATTAGCTGCAACTACTGTTCCTGTGATTGTTTCACAGATTTCCTCAACCATTTGATCTTCTAAACCTAATATAGCCGCCATGGTAGAAGGGTTTTGTTCACATGCTTTTTGCATCGCCATTGCTCTAGCTGCTACAAGTTTAAGCCCTGCTTCAAATTCTAGTGCTTCAGCTGCAACCAAAGCCGAAAACTCACCGAGAGAATGACCTGCAACCATACTTGGTTTAAAATCAGGTATTGATTTAGCTAAAATTACAGAATGCAGAAATACAGCTGGCTGTGTAACCTTGGTTTGCTTTAAGTCATCATCACTACCTGCAAACATAATGTCCGTTATTTTAAATCCCAACAAATCATTGGCTTGTTCAAATAGGACTTTTGCAGCGGGAATCGAATCGTATAAGTCTTTTCCCATTCCAACGAATTGGGAACCTTGACCAGGAAATACGTATGCTTTCATTGAATTGTTTTGAGTCAGTAAATTAATCTTGGAGACGGGATAGTAATCTAAGAAATTCTATATATAACCAAACGATTGTAGCCAATAATGCCATCGAACCAATCCATTCCATTTTCTTCGGAGCTTTTGCCTGAATATTTTTATCTATCATGTCAAAATCTAATAAAAAACTAAGCGCTGCAATTACAATAATTGCAATATTGATTCCAATGCCAAGAGGTGAACTATCATGCATAAATGGTAGAATAACACCGAAAAATCCAAGAATCCAGGTCGCTAGGTATAAAATGGCAATTGAACCAATTGCCATGGCCATAATCGCTTTGAACTTTTCTGTTACTTTAATAATTTTGGTTGTGTAGAGAAAAAGCATAACCCCCAATGTTGCAAAAGTTAAAATGATTGCATTGACTACAATTCCTTCGAACATCGCTCCAAAAAGAGCAGTGACAACACCCACAAATAAACCTTCAATTACTGCATAGACTGGGGCAGTAATGTGGGCGTTATTAGGATTCTTTATTGTGTAGTAAAACAGAATGGCACCGGCAATTAGACTTACAAAAAGAACAGGGTACAGCGCAGCACCCATACTTAACATGAATTGCCAGCTGCAAGCACCGGTTATAACGGTAATTAATAATAGCCAAATTGTTTTGGTAATGGTTCCATTAACACTCATTGTTCCAGAATCTATTGTCTCTAACCGTTTTAAGACAGCTTCTTTGAACATTGGATTTGAACTCTTTTTATCTAATACTCCCATAATTTATTTTTTACCCGAAATATTCAACATATTGATTTTCGGTTTCTGTTATTTTAACACAGTGCAATTCACATCCTAACGTAACCATATCTGATTTAATTTGATTCCATATTTCAACAGCAAGATTCTCTGTAGAAGTCATGACGTCTTTCATAAAGTCACAGTCTAAGTTCAAATTTTTATGATCTATTTTTGAAATTACTTTTTCCTTTAGAATTTTGCCAATTTCTTTTAAATCTGCTACAAAACCGGTATCAGGGTCAATCGATCCTTTCACCGTTACAAACAGTTCATAGTTATGACCATGCCAATTAGGATTGGCGCATTTTCCAAATGTGCTGAAATTTTTCTCATCGCTCCAATTTTGGTTCCAAAGCTTATGAGCCGCACTAAATCGTTCTCTTCGTGTTATGAAAATCATTGCAATAATTTACAGTCAAAGATAAGTCAAATCTCACGCCAAACTGTTGAATCTGACAAAATGACTTTTGCTGTCCATCGATTTTATGACAAAATCAACTTTGGAGGACTGCCAATATAAAAAAAGAGAATTGTGAAGCACAAAACTACCTAGATTACAAGTGGCTTTTTAGATTGAGCAAATACGATTTGATTTCTTTTAATCGGTCTACAATTTCCATATTGTGATCCAACTCGTCTGGATTTCCTTTTAATCTTTTTCTTGCACCTTCCAGTGTATAGCCTCTTTCTTTAACCAAGTGATAGATTAGTTTTAGGTTTTCCAAGTCTTTCGGAGTAAAAAGTCTATTCCCTTTTTTATTTTTTTTTGGTTTGAGAACTTCAAATTCTTTTTCCCAAAATCTAATCAGAGAGTGATTAACACGGAGCATAGAGGCAACATCTCCCATGGTGTAATACAATTTCGTTATTTCTTTTTCTTTGTAAGGCATTGTCCTCTTTGCTATAAATGTAGTCAATCAACCTTTATGGAAAAATAAAAAGGCAAAGGATTATCTACAATACAACGTTTATTTCTTATTGTCAGGCTTTTTGTAACCAGATATTTCCATTGATATTAACGACTTATAATGGTCATTTTTGATGTTGGACAAGAATTATTTTGAGCATCCGCGAATCTTGTAAGATTCAATAACAATAAAAATGCTATGATTTTCCGTATTTTCAAATTTCGTTATTTATACATATCTATGACATAGAGTCATACCTATCACTTACCTTTGCCCGCATGTCAATAAAAAATGATTTAATTCTTCGAGCAGCAAGAGGGGAGCAAGTGGAAAGAACACCTGTTTGGCTCATGCGGCAGGCGGGCAGGATATTACCAGAGTACAGGGCGATTAGACAGAAATTATCTGGATTCAAAGAGTTAGTTGAGACACCGGAATTAGCGGCAGAAGTGACTATGCAGCCAGTCACAATTCTTAAGGTTGACGCAGCCATTATTTTTTCAGATATTTTGGTTGTACCTGAGGCAATGGGGTTAGAATATCAAATGATTGAAAAGAAAGGACCTTGGTTTGAAAAGACAATAGAAACTCAAGCTGAAGTTGACAGACTGCGTATTCCTGATCCTAAAGATGAGTTGGGTTATGTTCTAGAAGCCATATCAATTGTTAAAAAGGAATTGAATAGTAGTATTCCTTTGATTGGATTTGCAGGTGCACCTTGGACTATTTTTTCTTACATGATTGAAGGGCAAGGTTCAAAAACGTTCAGTAAGGCAAAAAAGATGCTTTATAGTGATCCGAAATTAAGTCATGAGCTGTTAGATAAAATTACAGCATCTACCATTGTGTACTTGAAAGAACAGGTTAAAGCCGGTGCTGACCTGGTTCAGGTCTTTGATTCGTGGGCTGGAATCCTTACTCAGGAGCAGTATGCAGAGTTTGGAATGAAATATGTATCTGATATATGTGATGCGATTACGGAAGTGCCTGTGACAGTGTTCTCGAGAGGAGCCTATAACTCAAGAAAAGAAATGAGTAAATTAAATTGTGCAACCATTGGTTTAGATTGGAATATGAATGTACAAGAGTCACGAAGATTGATTGGCCCAAATAAAACCTTACAAGGTAATTTGGACCCTTGTGCACTCTATGGAGATTTTAAAGCGATCGAATTGGAAACGAAGAAAATGCTCAGTAGCTTTGGACCTGATAGACACATTGCCAATCTAGGCCATGGGGTTTATCCAGATACGCATCCTGATAAAGTAAAGTGCTTTATTGAGACTGTTAAAGAATTTAAACACAATTGAAATGAAACGATTACTACTAGGCATTTTAACCATTATTACTTGCATTTCTGCTATCGGACAGGATGACAAGAATTTAGTGACAAATCCAAGTTTTGAAAGCATTAAAGGAAAGCTAAAAAAGCAAAAGCAAATAGCAATTGCAACTAATTGGGAATCCCCAACAGAACTGTCTGCTGATTTGTTTTCGAGTAATGTTAAGGACTTTGTCGGTACACCAAAGAATTTTTATGGTAATGAAAAGCCATTGGATGGTGAAAATTATGCAGGCATTGTAGGCGTTAGCTATAATGATAAAGAGCCTCGTACGTATTTGCAAACGGAGTTATTAGGAGCTCTTAAGAAGGGAACGCAGTATTGTTTGAAATTTAACGTTTCATTGGCTGATAAATCGAAGTATTCGTGCAATAACATTGGCGCATTTGTTACTCAAAAAAGGTTTGAAGTAGAAGGAAAATCAAACATCATTTTTGATTCGGAAAAAGACAAAAATAAAGTAGTAAAACATCCAGAGAACAATACATTTGATGGACGATTTAATTGGGAAAAAGTATGTAACGTTTTTACAGCAGACGGTAAAGAGAAATTTTTAATAATTGGAAACTTTTACAATTTTAAAGAGACGAAGTTTAAAAAATTAAAAAAACCATCCGATTTGATGGGACAGCAAATTCCTGTAGCTTATTACTATATAGACCAGGTAGAATTATTTGTT
>JABJPZ010000074.1 GCA_018663635.1 Crocinitomicaceae bacterium | reverse complement strand
TTTAGATTTTGGATTGAATTGCCCATTGCTGTTGGGACAGTGGGTGGATTAACTCAACTTCATCCTTTGGTTAAGTTTTGTCATAAACTTTTAAACAACCCCAATGCTGAAGATCTCATGAAGATTATTGCCAGTGCTGGGTTGGCACAAAATTTTGGAGCAATCAGGTCTCTTGTAACAACAGGTATACAAAAGGGACATATGAAGATGCATTTATTAAACATACTGAATCAATTAGAAGCTACAGAAAAGGAAAAAATGACAATTCAAGCACACTTTGAAAATAAAGTAGTTACTCACAAAGCGGTAGTTGATTTGTTTTGTGAAATTCGGAACGTTAACAACATTGAGAAGCTAAATAAATAAATGCAATTCCGTTCTAACGGCAAATTATTAATCACCGGAGAATACCTCATTTTAGATGGAGCATTAGGATTGTCGCTTCCAACAAGATTTGGCCAATCCATGAATGTTTCAAAAGAATCTCGAGCATCCATTAAATGGACGAGTTTTGATTCTAAAAATTCGCCTTGGTTTTCTGCTGAATACGACAACGATTTAAAAACAATTATTGATTGCACGGATGTAGGCATTGCTGAAGAATTAAAACACCTATTTCATGCTGCGAAAGAACTCAGTCCTTTATTCAACCCCGCTGGATGCAAGGTGCAATGCAAGTTAGATTTTCCAAGAAACTGGGGGCTCGGAAGTAGCAGCACACTCAGAATCAATATGTCAAAGTGGGCCAACATCTCTCCTTTTGAACTTCATATGGCAACCAGTAACGGAAGTGGTTATGACATTGCAGCGGGCCTGTCCAACGAGCCCATATTATTTTCAAATCAAACCGAATTTAATTCAACACCAGTAAGTTTTTCTCCGAAATTCATTGAAAACTTATTTTTCATTCATCTCAATAAAAAACAAAAAAGCACAGATGAAGTTGTTTCCTACCATAAGCTGAAAACTGACTTAAAATTAGATTATGCAATAACCGCCATGGATGAGCTTACAATGAAATTTTGTAATGCTCCAGATTTAGTCACATTTGAAAACTGCATGCTTGAACACGAAATATTCATGTCCGCAATTTTACAGCGCCCCATGGTGCAAGAAGAATTATTCAACGACTATCCGTTGGGCAAAATTAAATCACTTGGGGCATGGGGAGGAGACTTTGTACTAGCAACCGGTCCATCAAAAAAAAGTGTGAGTGACTATTTCTCAACCAAAGAATATTTTACTGTGCTACACTATAATGACTTAATAGTATAAACTATGGAACACTATTTTACCCCAAATATTGAGAGCTACGATCAGTCATTTGAATCAGGCACCATTCGCTATGAAAGTCCTTCGAATATAGCCTTAGTAAAATATTGGGGGAAACATCCGGTGCAAATCCCGGCTAATCCAAGCATATCGTTTACTCTTGATAAATGCAAAACAACTACATCCCTCTCCTTTTCGAAAAGCAATAAATTTGGATTTAGCATCACAGTTTCTGGTAAAAAGAAAGAAAGTTTTGAACCCAAAATCGCTGCGTTCTTCCAGCGTATCATGGTGTATTTACCATTCATTGAAACATTTTATTTCGAAATCGAAACAAGTAATACGTTTCCACATTCCAGTGGAATTGCGTCTTCTGCAAGTGGGTTCAGCGCTCTTGCCTTATGTTTATGTCATTTAGAACAAAAATTAAATCCTAACATCACAAATGATGAGCTACAAAAAAAAGCATCCTTCATTGCTAGACTAGGTTCTGGAAGTGCATGCAGATCGATATATGGGGGCCTTGTTTCTTGGGGTAAATCTGATATACAGAGCGATTGTTCAGACTATTGGGGCACATCTATTAACAATATACATCCTGTTTTTAAGAATTACCAAGACACTATTCTACTAGTTGATAAAGGAACAAAAGAAGTCTCAAGTTCTCTTGGACATAGCATGATGAATGAACATCCTTATGCAGGAACAAGATTCAAACAGGCAAACGCGAACATTTTGGCACTCAAAAGTGTATTAGAGACGGGAGATGGTACTGCCTTTGTGGAAATTGTTGAAACGGAGGCGTTAGCATTGCACGCTATGATGATGTTGTCTAGACCCTATTTTATGTTATTTAAACCAAACACTGTTGAAATCATTCACAGAGTATGGCAACTTCGAAAGCAATTGAATATAAATTTGGCAATAACATTAGATGCAGGAGCCAATGTACATTTATTATATCCAGCGTCTCAAAAAGTTGACGTTCTGAACTTGATTAATACAGAACTGGTAGGTTTTTGTGAAAATGGACAGTATATTTGTGATAACATTGGTAATGGACCTTTACTTTTAAACGAAGCTTATGCTTAAAGAGTCTTTATTTTATGGAAAGGTGCTTCTCTTCGGAGAATATGGAATCATTCAAGATTCTATGGGGCTTTCTATTCCATATGACAGTTATCAAGGCAGCCTTATTTTTCACTCGGAAAATAAAGCAATGGCCGATTGGTCGAATAAAGAATTGTTGAAATTCTATGAGTTCCTGAACGCTTTGGATCTTAAAAATGAATTGCCCTGTAAGTTAGACTTAAAAAAACTTTTTAAAGACATCAAGAAAGGAATGCTTTTCGACAGTTCTATCCCCAAAGGCTATGGTGTTGGAAGTTCTGGTGCCCTTGTAGCCTCAATTTACAGTAGTTATGCTATTAAAGGCATTAGTTCTGATGGAAACGTCAGCAATGCATCTATTCTTAAATTAAAGAAAATTTTTAGCGAATTAGAAGCCTACTTTCACGGGAAAAGCTCTGGATTAGATCCTTTAATTTGTTATCTAAATCTTCCTATTCTCATTAAAAGCAAAAATGACCTCAATGCCATTGGCATACCGGCACAAGGAAATAGCAAAGGGGGTATCTTTTTGTTAAACACCGGCAATCCTGGTGAGACACAACCCATGGTCAATATTTTCCTTGACAAGTTAAAAGAAGAAGGTTTTCGAAAAATGCTTAAAAAGAAGTTTAAGAAATACAATGACGCATGCATTGAAGCTTTTTTAGAAAAGGATTTTTCGCCCCTTTTCAGCAACATGAAGAATTTATCGAAAATTGTTTTGGAAAACTTCAAACCGATGATACCAAGTAACTATCAGGAAATCTGGGAAGAGGGTATTGAATCAAATGCCTATTACCTAAAACTTTGCGGCTCTGGTGGTGGTGGATTTATTCTAGGGTTTACTGAAGATATTGATGAAGCAAAGAGAAAACTTTCGGGGTATGACGTAGACGTTATCTATAACTTTTAATTCGTCATTGGTCCTCATTTTTGAAAAAGGTATGATTTCTCAGTAAATTTGTTTGTGTTAAACTCGAATTCTATTCTGAACAGAAAGCAACGGTACGTTTTAATTAAAGTACTGGCGATGCTATCTTTGGTCCGTTGGTACAATGTATTGCTTATTAATATTGGGCTTTATTTATCTGCTGTATTTTTGCTCCATACCAGTAACGATTGGTTGACTACGCTTATTGATTATAAATTACACCTATCTATTTTATCACTGTCTTTTTTAATAATGGCTGGATATATAATCAATGCGTTTTATGATTTCGAAAAAGACTTGATTAATAATCCGAAGGGAACTGTATTCAGTAGAATCGTAAGCAAGTCTTTCTGCTTAAACACTTACTTTCTATTTAATTTTATTGGTACTGTATTCGCCTTTTTGGTTGGTTGGAAAATTTTGTTGTACAATTCTATTTTGTGTTTTGCTTTGTGGTTTTACTCTCATAAATTGAGAAAGAAGCCATTTACAGGAGAGCTGAGTGCCGCTATTTTAACCATAGCGCCATTTGCATCACTCAGTATTTATTATTGGAAGACTGACTTTAAAATCATACTGTATATTGGTTTTCTTTTCGTATTGACATTAACACGAGAAATTATAAAAAAACTAGTTGGAATGAAAGGTGATTTAGTCTATGGTGATCAATCCATACCTATAATCTTGGGAGTACCGAAAACTAAAACATTAATCATGTCAATTATGATTATTTCTTTAATGCCAATTGGAATTTTATTTTCTGAGATAAAAGACCGTCCTGTCTTTTATTACCTCATATTTTGTGCTTTAATGATTCTCATTGCATTAGTGATGTTAATACCTGCGAAAAACAAAAGTGCATTTAACTCAATCAACACGATGTATAAAATAATCCTGATTCTTTCGGTTTTTGCCATTACCCTGGCTTAATCGTGCTGCCTAAAATCAATCTTCCTTAATTAATTTAAATTCTACCCTTCTATTGCGCTGACGATTTTCTGGATTATCCGTACCATCTGGATTACTATTAGGCACTAGCGGCCTACTTTCACCGAAACCATTTGGGACCAACCGTTCATTTTTAACTCCCATCACGTGAAGGATTTTTTTGATTTTATCAGCTCTGGCTTTTGAAAGATAAAGGTTGTAATTATCAGAACCTTTTGAATCTGTATGACCTTCGATCATTACTTTTACATTTGGATGTGTATTTAGGTAACTAAATACCAATTCTATATCTGGTCTGGACTTTTCCAGCACTTTTGTTCGGTCAAAATAAAATTCTAAATTTTTCAACACCAAGGTCTTTCCTTCATTTAAAGTTTTATTCACTTCAAATTGTAAATCATTTAGCCTTTCCTCACTTATTTGAGATTGAACATCAATATTGATTAAATGAACAATATCCGCATCGTGCTCTTCTTGAACCTCTGAAACTTGGTTGTCTGTAATAGAATCTTTTTTAATGGTAATGCGATCTCCCTCGTGAACTACTAATCTTCCTATTTCTTTGAATTTACTAACATCATCTAAAGCAATTCTTTCACTGGCCAATAACCCTTGTATATCATAGGTCACTTCATAAGTATGGCCAGGCTTCATAACGAATAAAAATTTCCCAGTAGCCTTGTTGGGTCGATATTCTCCTGATACTTCACCGGTACTTTCATCATAAACAGTTATCACAATATCATTCACTACATTTCCTATAGAATCTACCGCCGTTCCTTTATAAATTATCAATGCTTTTTCCTCCTTATCAACCAAGCCAATGATGTAAATATCCTGATCTCCCATTCCACCTTCTCTAAAGGATGA
>JABJPZ010000073.1 GCA_018663635.1 Crocinitomicaceae bacterium | reverse complement strand
CAAAACCAGCAAGATGATGGCTCAAAACCAAATAGCGATGATGATAAAGACGATCAATCTGGTCGTGACAATCTGAATGAAGAACTAGACCCTTCACATTTTCAATATTATGTTATTGTAGGAGCGTGCCGAAAACTCAATCAAGCGAAGGATTTTCAGAAAATTGTATTGAGAGAATATGAGCTATCAACCAAGGTGGTTAGGAATTCTCGAGACACCTGGTATTTGATCTACTCAGCTGAAATCAACTCGGTGAAAGAAGCCAAAAAAGAATTGAAAAAGGCCAGAGCTTCAGACACGAAAGGTGTTTATTTTGGAAAGCCTTGGATTTATCGACACGCAAAATAAGTGATACTACTCAACGTTTAAAAATTAAGGCTAAGCTTTCGAAGTAGTTGCTCATCTGCTTTCGTGCCTACAGAATCACCCAAGTGTTGGTGAATGGATAGCCTTTCTATAATTAGAATTTCATCATTGGAATATAAGCTAATTAAAAAATTATAGATTAACAGGGCTTCTTCACAACCGTGATCAGTTAGCAGACATTGTTTTCCATAAGCACGAGCAATTTCTTGTCTGATTTCATCATTATCGCTATTCATTGCAAGCGCAATTTCATATTGAATAATGGCATCTTCATATTCGTTCGCATTTAATAATTCTTGAGCGCGCTGCATAACAAGTACTGCATCTGATTCTAAATAGGTGGCTTCCATTTTTGAATAAGCCTGATTTTCCAAATACTCTTTTTTCATTACGAAATAAATCATTAAAAAGAGACCGCATATGGATAGTACGCCAACAAAGAACTGTATGTATGCTTTTTTTCTCAACTTAATTTACATAATGCAAAACAATACTTTTTTGTGTCGAATCTCCATTGTTAAACCAGGCTTTCGCTCGAAAGAATGTTCTTGAAGTGATTCGCTTGGTTTCGTATCCATATTGCTTACTATTGCTCCAATTGTTTGTTCCTAAAGGTAATTCTACTTTTTTTAATTCTCTTTCAAAGTCTTCCGACGAATAAGATGGAAAAGCATCTATTGTTGGAGCGGCTTGGCTAAGCTGAAATGTATGTTTACTGATCTGAAGAGTTTCCGGCTGGTCATAGCTGTGTCTCCAATCCACTAGGTCTAGAAATTGATTATCACAACCTTTTACACTTAAGCTATTTTCATTTGTCCTAATCAACTCAAACTTTTCTATACCGCGTGTTTCGAATACGATAATACTGTCGGGTATTTTATCTACAGTAAGATAGACACTATCGTTTAAGGCATTCCAGTTTCTGTTGCTTTTTATTTCTTCACAACCATAAAAAGCGAGATTAAATGTGTGAAAATCTGCAATAATCCAAGAAGGAGGTTTTTGAGTTATTTCAGGATCGGGAATAAGATCAATAATTTCTTCCTTCGAAGATAAACAGGAGAATAGAAGGATTAGACAGTATGTGTAATGAGGTACCTTTAACATGGATTTGTAATATTACTATATTGAAAGTAAATTTACTAGGGTGAGGGGTCTAGCCGTAATATTTTTTATTTTTTTCACATGGACATGTGATGCCCAACAGTTGTTTTGGAATCAGGCACAAGTATTTGTATCAGACGCTGCTTTACTTCATGTCAATGGAAATATCGAATCATCAGGTGTAAATACAATTCTTGAGAATAGGGGAGATATCGTCGCGCGCAACGGCACTCAGAATGGAAATTTTGTCCTTAATAATCGTGCATTTGTAAATGGAAATGGGATTTATTCCATTGAAGGGGATTGGATTAATAATGCCGACTTTATTTCGGATTCATCGCAAGTAATTCTTGAAGGGGATAATGAGTTTATCACTGGAGACTCGATATCAAAATATTATGATTTAGAATTAAGCGGAACAGGAATTAAAACGCAGCAGATTGATGCTTATGTGGCACACAGACTGCAATTAAATGATCGTGAGCTTGCCATCGATAGTTTTGCAATGACCATTACTAATCCAGCACCAAATGCAGTATTAAACGATACGACATTTTTATCTGAAGGATTTGCAAGTACATTAAATGAAGGAAGGTTAATCCGCACAATGAATAGAGACACCGTGTATTTGTTTCCCATGGGATCTTCTGTTTCTACATGGCGTTATCGGGCTGTTGAATTAGAACCAGCAACGGCACTAGGGCATGTGTTTGCTGTTGGATTCAACAATTACAATGCAACTATAGATGGGTTCCCAATTAGCAATCATGACTCAACAATTTGTAAAATTAATGATTTATTCTACCACAATATTGATCTGCTTTCGGGCACAACACCAGTTAATTTAAAAATGTTTTACCACCCAATTGAAGGATTTTTTAATCAAATTTCACAGTGGCAAGATGCACCGTTAAGCAGATGGGACACACTAGGTAATGATTTGCAAACTCAGCTTAATTACGCTGCTATTGAAATAAATGGGGTAACTGATTTTAACCCGAATTCATTTTCTTTGGCTCTACTTACGCCCGATGCACCTTTAATACTGGGTGATACGGTAGTGTGTGAGCCTGAGATATTATGGAGCTATCAGGCGGACCCAGAGAATACGGGCTCCATTTATTATTGGGAAATACCGATGGATGGGTTAATTACTGCAGGTGGTGGAACCAGTATTATTGATATAGACTGGTTGACAAGTGCAGGAGGACTTATCTCTGTTTACGAGGTGGATACTAATGGCTGTCAATCATTTTCCGGAATAACTCAGGTTAGTCTGTTTCCTGGGCTATCGGCAAACTTTGATACGGTAGGCAATCCTCTTTATGGTGTTTTTGAATTTGAGAATTACAGTATTGGTGCAGATGCTTACTATTGGGATTTTGGTGATGGAAATTTTTCTAATGAAGAAAACCCTGTACATACTTATTCCTTACCTGGCTTATATGAAGTCCAGCTTACGGTTGAAAATAGTTATGGATGCACATCTATTTCCACGATTTTGCTAGAAGTTGATGAGGGCATCAATATTCCAAATGTATTTACACCCAATGGTGACGGAAATAACGATACATTCTACGCGAATTCAATTGGGATCACGGATAAGTCTGTTTTAATAATCAATCGATGGGGTAAGGAAGTGTATTCCAGTACCAAACTAGATTTTGCATGGGACGGAACGAATATCTGGAATGGAAAAGCAGTTTCCGAGGGCACCTATTTTTATATAATTACAGCAGAGTCAGCAACAAAATCGTACCGGTTTAATGGTTCATTAATGCTTCATAGATAAAAAAACAAGCTATTGATACGTTGGACTATAATTTAAAAAAGTACGGTTTGATGTCTTAATTATTCAGTTTGATTAGTGCTAACTTAATATTGTATTGGTTTGTTAAAAACAGACGATTATTAATAGCTCAAAAGGAGTAACATTGCTCCATGTTTAGAATCATAAGTATTTTTCTTTTTTGGATAAAAAAGTGGAAAATAGAGCATGAATTAATTCCAAAACTAGGGTTTGAAAAATTTGTACTGATTGGTGCTCCTCATACTTCTAATTGGGACATAGTCTATTTTTTAGGAGCCATTAGGAAAATGAAATTAAAGCCAAATTTTTTGATTAAGAAATTTTGGATGCGTTTTCCATTTAGTTTAATGTTTAAGCCCTTAGGAGGGGTTCCAATAGACCGTTTGCCAAAAACAGAATCCAAGGGCCTAAGTATGGTCTCGAATATGGTTGACCTGTTTGCGCATTCCGAAAAACTGATTATTGCTATTTCCCCAGAGGGTACTCGAAGTAAAAATGAACATTGGAAAAAAGGATTTTATCATACCGCACTTCAAGCAAAGATTCCCATATTATTGGGTTACCTTGATTACGAAAATAAAGTTGCTGGAATTTCTAAAGCAATCATCCCTAGTGGTGATTTCACAAAAGATATGATGGAGATTAACCTCTTCTATTCGCAATATCAAGGGAAAAATCCATTACAGTTTGCTCAGTGTCAAAGTGATTGAAAAACTTCGAGATTAAGGCGTTTTGAAAAATTTTGAATTCAAGACGACTGATTATTTTTGGTATTCCAATTCAACCAATTCTCTTTCTTTGAATCCGTTTGGAATTTCAAAGTCAGTTTCCGAAAGCTTTTGATGTATGATGTTAGTAACGGTAGAGGAGTATATCAGCTCTCCATTGTGGTTAGTCAGCAGCGAATTTTTAGGAAATCCTTTTAAGCGGTGATTTGCTATTAGATGGAATGCAGGGTCTGCTTTAAAAAACGGTGCGTAATCAAAAAGATCAATGTCTAAATCTAAAATCCAAATTGCACAATGGTATTGATTATTTGACCCTTGATATTTTATTTCATTGGAGTCCTTATTTTCATGATTTTTAAAGGCTAAATTTTCAAAATTAAGTTCACTTGAAATCGTGCTTTTCTCCACACTAGAGTATCCTTTGTAAACTTTCGAGTCTGTCACAATGGTCATCACATCACTTCCTTTTGAAAGCAAAAAATCGACGAAAATAGTATCCTCATTTACTTTGTATTGCAGGTGTAATTTAAGGCGATCTTTGCCGATAAACCATGTAGTCGAAATACGAGTTCCATTATTCAAAACTTCCGTAGTAATGACGCCTTCAAAGCCAGCTATGGCTAGTGATGAAAATGCTAATGCTATGAAAGTTAAAAATGTTTTCATATTAATTGCCTATTTCTCCTTTTTCATTCAGGTTTTGAAAATTTCCATCGGGTAGTCCGATTAAAACGTTTCCATTTTTATTGATGCAGTAGCCGGCGGTTCCACCGCTAGGCAGTGGCACAGTGATTGGGGGAACCGGCAATGAGATCGTACCAATGATTGGAATTGATGCAGATGCACTGACTGCTATTAAGCCCGAGGTTCCATCAATGCCGTAATCACCACCGTCGCCACCAATGACATTGGGCGTGACTGTAATTGAAACGGGACCGAGAGGAATAGAAATCGGGACATTTAAAATACCTCCGTCTCCAGGAGTTGCTATTAATCCGTTACTAGCATCAGTTCCATCCGCCCATATTGGTAAGGGGATTGCACCTGAAGTACCACCTGCGCCATCTGCACATCCTCCACCTCCGCCAGCACCTATTCCAAGTGTAAACGTTCCAATAACGGGTACGCTGAATGTTGTACCTAATCCAACAGAGGCACCACCTCCACCACCACCAAAGACTTGCCCAGGATTAATAATCGTTGTTTTTGTTGTAAGTACAAGTGCGTCACCTCCATCTTCTCCTACATTTCCAAATGTTGCTACTGCGCCACCGGTTGCCCCATCGCCACCTTCTGCTTCAATAAGGCCAAGGTTTCGGATGCCTACATGTGATAAATTATCAAGACTACCGGAATAAAAAGCGGGTATAGTGGGGTCCGTACTGCTAATTACAATTCCAGGATCTATATCAACAACAACGCATATAGGTGTTCCAATTCCCGGCAAACTATTGATCGCTTGCAAATCATAATTAGACACGGCTGCTGAAATAGATACTTCGTAACAACTGTCGATGGTAAGATAGAAAACCTCGACTTGAATATTACTATTACAAATGCCTTGAATGGCAATGGGATAGACACCTGGATCATCGAAAATACTCGTGACAATAGTAGCGGTAGATGAACCGCTTCCAAATACAGTATCCTGTGATAAATTGGCAGACGTAAGAGGGGGCAAGCTGTGGAGTAAAAATAAGCTAGTAGTTTGTGGAGTAAGGGATGTTTGGTTAACGGTAATACTGAAACTTAAGCTGTCTGTAAGTATACGGTCAATAGTACCATTAGCTGTATCTAATAAGATATCGAAAAAACACTCGTCACAAGATTTTTGATAAGAATGCATCCAGCATTCTCCATTGAAATATTGAATAGT
>JABJPZ010000072.1 GCA_018663635.1 Crocinitomicaceae bacterium | reverse complement strand
GTCAGCGGAGGCTCATTAGGCACTTCAGGTCTTTGGACATGGTATACAAACGATCCTACTAGTGCTGTATTAACACCTGTATTTAGCAGTGCAACGACGTTGTATCCAGGGGTATCACCATCAATTACAACTACTTATTTTGTGAGAGCTGAGGGTTGTGATACTTCAGCGGTAGCCGCTTTAACCATCAATGTAAACACAAATTCTAATGACGCTTCAAGTTTAAATGCTTCAAACCCTACTGTTTGTGCAGGTCTGCCAACCACTCTGTCCATTTCAGGCGGATTTTTGGGAACTGGCGCCGATTGGTATTGGTATTCTGGCGGTTGTGGAGCTGGGACTGCAATCGGCAATGGCAGCTCAATAATTGTAAGCCCTTCAACTACTACAACGTATTTTGTCAGAGCTGAAGGAACCTGCAACACAACTAACTGTGTGAGTATTACAATTCTTGTTGAAAGCTTATCGACAACTCCGGCTGCTGCAATTGGCTCACCTGCTACAGTTTGTCCCGGGAACCTAAGCATATTATCTGTTGCTGGAGGAACCTTAGGAGCAGGTGCAAGCTGGAATTGGTATTCGACTTCCTGTGGCGGAACCTTTTTGAGTTCAGGTCCCACACTTGCTGTGAATCCATTAATTACAACAACCTATTTTGTTCGAGCTGAAGGAACTTGCAACACAACTGCATGTGTCAGCGTAACGATAACCGTAGACGAGCTATCCGCAAGCGCAGGGAACATTTCTTCAAGTGCTTCGAGTATTTGCCCAGGTGGAAATACCACTTTAGATGTCGTTGGAGGATTTCTGGGACCAGGTGCGAACTGGGAATGGTATAGTAATTCTTGTGGCGGCATTTACGAAGGCTCAGGAACATCGATTACTGTTTCACCTGCGACAACTACAACTTATTATGTTCGAGCTGAAGGACCATGCAATACAACGACTTGTTTTTCTACAACTATAATTGTTGATCCGATTTCTACCGCTCCAACATTTGTGAACGCAACCAATCTGAATGTCTGTCCTGGAAGTCTTTCGACCTTAACAGTCTCCGGAGGCGTTCTGGCCCCAGGTGACAATTGGTTTTGGTATGCGGGAGGTTGTGGATTTGGAACAATAATTAGCTCAGGAAATTCGATTAACGTAAGTCCAACATCCCCAACTACCTACTTCGTAAGAGCCGAAGGAATTTGTGGAACTACAACGTGTGCAAGTGTATCCATTGATATCGATCAAACATCTACAGATCCCGCTTCTATTATTACTTCCGCAATATCCATTTGCCTTGGCCAATCAGCAGTACTAACTGTTTCAGGAGGCTCACTTGGCACGGGAGCTAACTGGAGCTGGTACAGCAGTTCGTGCGGTGGTTCGCTGCTGGGCTCTGGCAATTCCATTAGTGTTGCACCATCGGCAACAACTACCTATTTTGTAAGAGCAGAAGGAACTTGCGGTAATTCTAACTGTGTTCAAATTACTATTGATGTTGGTGCAGGAGTACCAGCCCCTACGAGTGCCAATGTTTCTGTAAATGGGATTTGCCCAAACGAAACAACTGAATTATATGTAACCGGAAGTCCTTTACCCTCAGCATATACATGGGTTTGGTATACTGGCTCTTGCGGAGCTGTTCCCATAGGAATTGGAGACACACTAAATATAAACCCTGTTGAGACAACCACTTATTATGTTGCAGCAGTTGGAACATGCGGCATGACTTCCTGCGAAGAAATAACAGTTAATGTTATAGATGGTTCTATTCCAGCAAATGGCATCATCTCAAGTAATAATGGGTTTTGTGAAGGAGAAAGTGCGATTCTGTCCATTGATGGAGGATATTTATCAGCTGGAGCAAATTGGGTTTGGTACGAAAATAGTTGTGCAGGAACCCCTATTAATACAGGACCTTCAATAACAGTTACACCTTCCGCAACAACCTCTTATTACGTTCGGGCTGAAGGCGGGGCCTGCGGAAATACAGCTTGCGTCAATATTCAAATTACTGTTCTAGAAAATCATGTTTATCTAATTCCATTCAATGATATTTGTGGGCTTGCTGAATCAATTGTACTATCAAATGGTATTCCTTCTGGTGGCACCTACTCTGGCCTAGGAGTAAGTGGGAATTCTTTTGACCCTATTTCAGTCGGCACAGGTAGTCACCAAATCAGCTATACCTATATAAATAATGAGGGCTGCGCCAGTTCAGTCTCTGATTTTGTGAATGTGCTGCCATCTACATTATCAGTTAGTGTTGAAATAGAGCAGCTTCCATGTGCTGAAGGCGGAGTTATATTGAATGCTTCTGTTACGGGAGGTTCTGGTTATTATGATTTTTATTGGTCTGACGGAGAAATTGACAATCCACGGTACTTCGTGCAGGAAGGAGAATACTTCATCCTTGTTAAAGATGCTGATGATTGCCAGGCTATATCCGATGAAATCTCAATTACCGATCAGATGTCCTGTATCGAAATTCCCAACACAATTACACCAAATGGTGATAATAAAAATGATACTTGGAACCTTGATTTTTCAAAATACAAGAATGCAAACTTAAAAGTGTTCTCTAGGTGGGGAAGAATTGTAATGCAAACAACAGAGCTAGAAATAGTTTGGGACGGGAATGCATTTGGACAACCACTTCCAGCCGACACATATTATTACGTTTTAGAATTGAACGATGCCTCGTTGACACAAACTGGGCCAATAATTATTCTCCGGTGATGCTGCTAAGATCATATATAGCCCTTGTTACATTTTTCTTTGCGTTGCCAATTCACGGACAGCAAATTGTCATGAACAGTCAATATATGTTTAATGACTTCGCCATTAATCCCGCTGTTGCTGGAACAAAAAATTATGCACCAATTACAATTGACCTTCGCAGACAATGGGTGGGTATAAGAGAAGCACCGGCTGCTCAACACTTATCATACCACGGTCACGTTCATAAACAAATTGGTGCTGGTGGTTATTTGTTCAATGATGTAGCTGGCCCGGTCAGAAGAACGGGGTTGATGGCAGCTCTTAGTACACAAGTCGCCACATCATATGGAACCCGACTATCATTCGGAATGGCGGGTTCTTTTACTCAGTTTGTAATGGACAAAAGCAGAATATTTACTGAAGAACCTAACGACATTACTGTTGACCAATACACCAGTAATGAATTAATTCCGGATCTATCAGTAGGAATGCATTGGTATGGTGGCTATCATCATGTTGGAGTTTCCATTCATAATCTGTTGCAATCAAAAACTGATCTTTATGCAGTCTCATTACCCGTTACGAGCACCCTTGATCGGGCAATATATATTACAGGAAGTTATTTAATCGGGAGCTCCACAAGTGTGATTGCTCTTGAACCTTCTTGCATGCTGAGAATGATGTTTAATGCTCCTTTGACATTTGATTTAAATGCACGAATCATATACAATCATCAAATGTGGGCAGGATTATCATACCGATATCTTGACGCTATTGCTTTACTGCTTGGGATTGAAAGAGGTTTCTTTGGAATTGGTTATTCGTATGACATGAATACATCCGCTTTGAGCAAATATAACGGCGGATCGCATGAAGTTGTGTTAATTTTTAAAACCAATAAACGAAAAAGCGGTAGTGGTCAGCAATGGAATCAGAGAAATAGAGTATACGATTGCCCCGCGTTCAAATGATTACATCATTTACCTCTATACAATTGACATCGCAAAAATCCCATTAACAAAATGTTGGTATTTTTGAATTCAGTATTCATACATAGAATGACATTATCCTAAAGAGTTAAGAGGGCCAAGAAATATATTGGGAAAGACAAATGAAATGTTCCCAAGATGACAAAATTAATTTTAAAAATTCTAAACTATTGATTATAAAAATAGTTAACGAAAAGGTCAGTATCAGCAAATTCCACAATAATTCATAGGATCTGTCCTGGATAACTTTAATTTAATTACAATTAAATCAAGATGTTATGACAAAAAAAGTAATAACAGTAGATGATTACTTGGAGAATATCAGTGAAAACCGAAAAGAATATTTTTTAAAATTAAGATCAATCATCGTGCAAAATCTACCTTTCGGATTTAAAGAAGTTATAAATTACGGAATGCCAAGCTATGTCGTTCCTCATCGTTTATATCAACCTGGTTATCATTGTGACCCAAAGCTCCCGTTACCTTTTGTAAGCATTGCATCGCAAAAAAATTTTATTGCCATTTATCATATGGGAATCTATGCAAACCCCAATCTTATTTCTTGGTTTACTGAGGAATACCCCAAACACTGTAAACGAAAAATTGACATGGGGAAAAGTTGTATTCGATTAAAACATCTTGAGGACATCCCGTTCGATCTTATTGGAGAGCTCATGACTAAAATGTCTGTAGACGACTGGATTTCCCTTTACGATAAAAACATCAAAAAATAAAAGCCTAAGATTTCATTAGTTGACTCATTACTTTCAATAAAATTGAATGAAACGGACTTTAAACTCAATATTTACCCAGCCCCTTCAAAGGAAGATTTAAACACAGAACTTAACTGCACTAACATCAAAATAATTTTTTTCTAAATTCTTGATTGAGTCTTCACGGCTTATTCACCTTCTAATCAAGGATTGGTGAAGACAGAATTAATTTCAAAACTAAAAACACATTATTCAGTTTAATAGAGGCATTTTATTAAGGTAGTACAAAGTAGCAATAACAGATAACCAGTGAATTAGAATTCCTACCCCTCAAAAGAAAATAATCCGCATTCCGATGACGTCTTGTTAAAAATTTGTCATTCGAATACTTATCATTCAATTATTAATCGACTTCAGGGCATATTCTGAGAGATCAAAGAATGGATCAATTTTCAGTGCAGTTGAATAGTCCAATTTAGCTGATAAAGTATCACCCATCAATTCATAACATACTCCACGATTATGATACGATTGAACATACTGACTATTTATATTAACGGCACTTGTAAAATCCTTTATCGCCAGCGCTAGAACGCTATCATTTTTTTCTTTATCCCATTCGTTGTGATAAGTCAATAGATGTATGTAGCCTTTATTATAATAGGCCACTTCAAAATCAGGTTGTAAATTTAGAATTAGGTTATAACACGAATCCGCCAGCTCTAAACTCTGATTATTTTGTAAAAATATTCCTTTAGCCAATAGCGCTTCAATACTATTTGGTTCAATCTGAAGCGCATTATCAAAATAAAGCAAGGCTCTCTTCTTATCCTCTCCATCGTGATTTGAATACAATATTCCTAATTCGATATAGGCTTCATAATAATCAGAAAATTGCTCTGTCGCTGTTATAAAAGAAGATACTGCGTTAATGGTGTCACCAGCACGAGCAAAGGTCAAGCCTTTATAGAAATAGGGTTCTGCGTAAAATTTATCAATTTTTAATGCCGCATTAAATTGATCCATAGCCTTACCATAATTTGGAATAGCCATATATATTTTTCCTAATAACAGGTGACTTTCTTTTGCAGTACTATCTAATTCAATTGATTTCATTGCGTACTGCTCGCAATTATCGAATTCAGCTAGATTATACAATAATTTTGCTTTTTCCTGATAAAATATGGAAGTCTCAGGACTCATATTAATACACATATTAATATCTTCTCTAGCTTTCTGGGTTTCTCCAATTTCCAGATAATATTTGGACCGTTTGAAATAACCATTGGGGCTATCTGGATTTTCTCTTATTTCATTATTCAGCAGCTCTATTTTTTGCTGTTCTGAAAGAATAGATTCAATTCCTAAAGTTTCGGCAGCATTATTCTCAGAAACATTGTCATTCTCAACATAGCATCTGCAGAAAAAAATCAAAAAGAAAGAAAATGCAAAAAACTTCATAGTGCCATTTGGCGATAAAAATAAGGAAATTAAAAAGGCCTTAGTTGTAAATTTATTAAGCGGTTAAATTTAGGTAAGAAATAACCATTTATTCCCTGCAAACTTTAGAACTCTATCGATTTAAATAAAAATTAAAAAAAGCTATATCCCAAATGGTCTCACCCTTAAGCAAGACCACCTGGGAAACAATAAAATTATGCTTCTATAGCCTCTTTAATTTTTTGTTCTAGCTCCTCCATTAATTCTGGATTATCGCTAATCAATAATTTTACAGCATCCCTCCCCTGCCCAAGCTTAGTATCTTCATAACTAAACCAAGAACCGCTTTTCTTTATAATATCGTGCTCGACGCCAATATCAATAATTTCACCGACCTTAGAAATACCCTTGCCATACATAATGTCAAATTCAGCTTTTTTAAATGGTGGGGCAACTTTGTTCTTGACCACCTTAACTCTGGTGCGATTACCTAAAATTTTATCTCCATCTTTTATAGCACTTGACCTTCTAATATCTAACCTCACTGAAGCATAAAACTTAAGTGCATTCCCGCCCGTTGTTGTTTCAGGATTACCAAACATGACACCGATCTTTTCTCTGAGCTGATTAATAAAAATACAACAACAGCCCGCTTTGCTAATTGAAGCGGTCAATTTTCTTAATGCTTTAGACATCAGCCTTGCTTGCAATCCCATTTGAGAATCACCCATTTCACCTTCAATTTCAGCTCGTGGAGTTAATGCAGCCACAGAATCTACAACCAACAAGTCTATCGCACCTGAACGAATGAGGTTGTCTGCAATTTCTAGTGCTTGTTCGCCATTGTCTGGTTGTGAGATTAACAAATTATCTACGTCAACGCCTAAAGATTTTGCATAAAATTGATCAAAAGCATGTTCAGCATCCACCATTGCAGCTATGCCCCCTTGCTTCTGCACTTCAGCAATAGCGTGAATAGCCAGCGTTGTTTTTCCAGAAGATTCTGGCCCGTATATTTCCACGACTCTTCCCTTAGGAAAACCGCCTACGCCTAAGGCTAAATCCAGTGTTAAAGAACCGGAAGGGATAACATCTAAATCACTAATAGGATTATCCCCTAATTTCATTACTGTACCTTTTCCATAGGTTTTATCAAGTCGGTCTAACGTCACTTGCAACGCTTTTAATTTTTCTTCTTTTACTTCTGCCATGATTATTAATTTTATTGTTATCCCAAATGTCGTTTTAATGACCGTAAACTATTTACGTTGCAACTATTCCTTCTAAAATCTGTGACGCATGGTCCTTGGCTTTTACCTTTTCCAATATAGCTTGCACTAAACCATTTTCATCAATAACAAAAGTAGTTCTATGAATTCCTTCGAATTCTCTACCCATAAACTTTTTAGGTCCCCAAACTCCGTAGTCCTTAATTACTTTTTTATCAACATCTGCTATCAATGGAAACGGCAAATTGAATTTACTGATAAAGCCCAAGTGCTTTTTACCAGAATCCGCACTTATCCCAATGACTTCTATTCCTCTGTCCAACAAGTCAGAATAATTATCCCTTAGGTTGCAGGCTTCCACGGTACAAGTCGGTGTATTGTCTCTGGGGTAAAAAAATAAAATAACTTTCTTGCCGCGAAATTTTTCTAATGTAATTTCATTTCCATTCTCGTCTAAGGCACGAATTTCTGGTGCTTCGTCTCCAACTTTTAAATGCTTCATTAAGTGTCTATTATATAATCTACAAACAAAGAACCGAAATGTTTAATCCAACCCCAATATACGTGATAGTCAGTTATTAACAACCTATGATTTGTAGTTAGTATTTTTTAAGAAAGTACTGAACATACTCTGTTGAAAATAACCATTTTAGGTAAAACACGTACTACTAAATACAACCTAAATCAATGAAAAACAACTGGAAAGAATTAACAAATACCATGGAGGCTAACTTCGAATTTAATTCATTTCAAGAAGCACTAAAATTCGTTAATATGGTTGGGAAATTAGCTGAAATTCAAAATCATCATCCCAATATATTAATGCATAATTACAATCAAGTAAAAATCACAGTTAGCACCATTGATTCAGGGAACAAATTAACAATTAAAGACTTTAGACTAGCTAAAAGTATAAATCGTCTTTCAAGACCATTCCTATAAGATTTCGCTAATAATTCGTTCTACAGAATACCCTTCTGCCTCAGCCATGTAATTGCGAACAATCCTATGCCTCAATATAGGCAATGCAACAGCTTGAACGTCCTCAATATCAGGAGAATACTTGCCAGACAAGGCAGCATGGCATTTAGCGCCTATAATTAGATATTGTGAAGCTCTTGGGCCCGCACCCCAGGAAATAAACTTATTGGTCAAGTGATGAGCCTCAGGCGTGTTCGGCCTTGTTTTACTCGCTAATTGCACCGCATATTCATAAACATTATCTGGAACCGGGATCTTCCGAATTAAATTCTGAAAGAAAAGAATCTCTTCGCCAGATAAAACAGGATTAACAGAAACTTCATTGTCAGTAGTCGTTCTTTTAATTATAGCCAGCTCTTCGTCATATTTTGGATAATCTACCCAGACATTAAACATAAATCTATCTAATTGGGCTTCTGGCAATGGATAAGTCCCCTCTTGTTCAATTGGATTTTGCGTAGCAAGAACAAAGAATGGCTTATCTAAAGGGAAACTCTTTCCCGACGTCGTAACCGTACTTTCCTGCATTGCCTCCAATAACGCTGCTTGAGTCTTTGGTGGTGTTCGATTGATTTCATCTGCCAAAATAACATTAGCGAATAAAGGACCTTTCACAAATTTAAATTGCCTGTTCTCGTCTAAAATTTCAGAACCAATAATGTCTGACGGCATTAAATCCGGTGTAAATTGTATCCTATTAAAAGACAGTCCCAAAGAATCAGCGATCGTATTAACTAACAAGGTTTTTGCAAGGCCCGGAACACCAACAAGAAGACAATGTCCCCTTGAAAAAATACCAATAACTACCTCTTTAACCACTTGGTCCTGTCCAACAATGACTTTAGCAATTTCACTTCTAAGGGCTGCATACTTTTCCCTAAAAAAGTCTACAGCCTCCACATCAGATTCAAATTCTCTCATGCATCTTTTTTTAGATTTTTAGCGAATGTAACCATTTACATTTCACCGAATAATTAGTTAAACTTAATCCGCTCTATTAAACCACACAAATCTAAAGTTGCATGATTGGAACTCTTCATCAATCCGAATAAACGAAGCTGCAATTTTGGCTTTTACCCAAGCATCAATAGCAGCATCTTCTTTTTCTCTTTTAGCCATCATCTGGATCAGTTGATAGTCTTGCTTTAAATTCGCTTTATGAGGTTCTATTCTAGATAATAATTTGATTAGTCGATACGCTTGCTTCCCACTTGCAGCATCTTCATACAAGGATGGCGATGAAATCTCTCCTTCTTTCAGGTTCTCAATTCCAGCAAAAGTGTACGGATCAATTTCATCCATTCCCCATTTCCTTTCACCTGTTTGCGGATTATACACCACGCCTTCCGAATTTTTTGTGTCCTTGTCTTCTGAAAAACGAATTACAGCGTCTGTAAAGCCCAAACTGTCAGATTGAATTATAGAATAGATACTATCCGTTTTCATTCTTATTTTGATCAGCTCTTCTGTTCCTACTTTAAATTTTCGTAAGATGTGCCGACAATGCACTTGATCGCCTCTTCTTTCTAATACTTCTAGCATATGCATACCAAATTGTGATTCAAAAGGATCGCTAATTTGACCAATTGTTAAGCTAAAGGCTAAAGCCTCAAATTCTGGAACAAAAGTACCACGAGATACCCAACCCAAATCTCCTCCTTTAGAAGCGGAACCAGGGTCCTCACTCTCAAAAATCGCTTTGGTTGCAAACGAAACTTGCTTTTCAATAATTTCTTGCCTCCATTTAACCATCTTGTCAAACATTTCCTTCTTCTGCTTTTCACCAATTTCGGCATATCGAACCAAGTGTGCTAATTCAACCTTGGCATCTATGAGCGGTAAACTATCTGTTGGTTGTTTTTTAAAAAAATCCCTGGTTTCCTTTGGGGTAAGATTAACATCAGCAGTTATCTGCCCTTGCATTTGCTGGCTTTTAAGCTGATCTTCAATCTGTTCGTAAAATTCGTCTTTTATTTCTGAAATCGACTTTCCATACTCGGCCTCCAGCTTCTTTTCATCTCCATTAAATAGACCAATGAAATAGCGTAACCTTCTATCCAATTCTGCTGTAACTTGACTCTCATTAATTTCTATGGTATCGACTTCTGCCTGATGAAGCAATAATCCCTGAAACAAAAGCTCTTCGAATATTTCACAATAGATATTTGCTGGCATGGGTTCAGCCGACTCTCGTTCCAGCTGGAATTTTTGCCGCTCAATGTCTGAAAGCATAATAATCTGTTCGCCTATTACAGCAACAACTTTGTCAATGACCCTTTCTTCCTGCGCCATTACCCAACTCGGGCCAAATGACACCATTAATATTAAAAGGCTAGAAAGTTTCAATAATTTGTTTGCGATTTGCTTCATTGTAAAGTTCTTGTCTTATTTTCTTTTTCAATTCGTTTCCACGTATATTCAGAATTATACTCTTTATTTTTTCCTTTTCGAGACTAATAGGCGAAACGGCATCTTTTAATCTATAATCCATTATGTTGAGAAAATAAACATATCCCCCCTCCTGAAACGTTACCTTTCTCTTGTTTCGTATGAAGGAAGACTTATTAATATCCGTTAATGGAACTACTTTTAAAACGTCTTCAAAATATACCCACTTTTGATCATCAAAATAATAATTAACGCCGTGCAAAGGTGCGTAGCTTAATAATTTCTCAGCGTCTTCATCATTTTTCAACTTGTACCAAGCTTTAACTTCGTCCATTTTAGGTGCGTCTTTATTTATCTTCAAATAAAAGACTTTGACAATGTAATCTTGCAGTTTAAAGTTTTCTAAATGCTCCTCATAATACTGAACAACTTCATCATTACTTACAAGCGTGTCTAATTTTTTCTTTATCAGCTCCTTCTCGTAAGCATAAATAACAAGAGACTTTTCATAATCTCTAAGCTGGTTTTCTACATTAAGTGATTCTTCGTTTAATTCCTCTTTGGCTTTTCGAATAATAACTTGTTCTCTAATCCATTTATCTGTGTATTGGGTAATAAATCGCATACTGTCTTGACCTACTAAATTTTGTGCTCTTTCTTTTTCTACCTCATCAAAATACAATATTTCTTCACCCACTCGAGCTAGCTTAGGGCGATCTGTCTCAGAATCTAGTTCCGCACAACCAACCCCTAATAAAACAAGAATTATTAAATGAATGTTCTTCAATTAATGTATCGTGTATAGCACGTCTTTATTTATTTCAACTGCAAATCTCGATTTTAATTCCTTGATCCATTTTTTCTCTAAATGGTCTTGGTACGCCGCAGTAATAATCCCTTTTGCTTCCTTAAATTCTTTATTTCCAGGAGCTATTATTTCTTTTACATGGATAAGAACTAATTGCCCATTAAATTCAAATGGTCCATTTGATCCTACTTTTAATTTCGATTCAACATATTCAAGTGATGAGATTTCCTCTTTCATGCTCTTTACGTTAACATTTAATGGAGAGTCGGTGTTAACAACAATCGCAATTGAATCTCGTTCTTTTCCAAGCTTTAGAAGCGACTCTACTTGATTGAAAGCTTTTTTGTCAATGCAATGATAGAAATCCGCATCAACCCGTTCTTTCCATACAAAATCAGCTTTATTTTCTTCATAAAACGATTTTAACCCAGAGGTGTCTTTTACTGCTTTCGCCCAAACCATTTCATCGGTAAGCTCAAAAAGAAGAATACCGTCTCTGTACTCTTTCATCAGCATTTTATATTTCACATATTTCCTTTCCAACTGAGATTTTTCATAATTTATTAGAGCTTTATCAACCCACTTATTGAAATTAATTTGCACAATCTCAACCTTACTTTTAGTCTTGCTTTTCTTTTGTTTGTTTTCTAAGTACTCTCCAAAATCTCCTGCCGTTAATTTGTTCTCGGCAAACTCAATGAGCCATTTCTTATCCAGATTGTTTTTTTCATAGCTGTATTTTCCTTTGACAAGGGAAGAATCAACAGATTTAATGAATGCATCCATGACTTTTTTATTAACGGTGTAATTATATTCGTCCTTTAATTGAGTAATAAAAGAAGCCTTAGTCTTTGTATTTCTTGCATCCTTTGAAATTTTAGACTTAATCTCACCTTTCAGTTCATCATAGCTGCCTAATTTTTTAGAATCCAATAATTGAATGATGTGCCATCCAAATCGAGTTTTAACGGGTTCACTAAAGTCTCCGTTCTCTTTAAGCGCAAATAATGCTTCATCAAATTCACTTATTAAATCTCCGGCTCCAAACCACTTTAATTTCCCGCCAGTTGCAGCAGAATTTCGGTCTTCGGAAAATTGCTTTGCCATCTGTTCGAACGTAGAACCTTCTTTTAATTTATTATATATTTCTCTAGCCTTAGCTTCCGACTCAATAGCTTTTTCTTTTAAATCATCTTCAGCTCGAATCAAAATATGCGCTGCTAATCGGGTTCCTCTGGCTTTTCTTTTATCCTCTACTTGGAGTAAATGATAGCCAAATCGTGTTTTTATAATTTCTGACAACTTGCCTGGCTCGGTATTGTATGCCGCATTTTCAAAAGAATAAACCATTTTAAATGCAGTAAAATATCCCAAAGAACCTTTGTTTTGCTTTGCCGATGGATCTTCAGAAACTTCAAATGCAACCGTACCGAAACTTTCTCCACCTTCAATTCTTTTCTTAGCGGTTACTATTTTATTGTATGCTTTTAACGTGTCAGCAGGTTTGTCTCCTCGTTCTAATTTTACCAAGATATGGCTCGCTTTCACCTCGTAGCACATGTGATCATACGCCTCTTTCATGAGTTGTTCATTCAGTTTCTGATCGATTAAATAAGGCTGTGCGAGCTGCTCTCTGTATTGACCTAGCTCATCTTTAAACTTTTTCACAGTGTCCATACCTAACTCCTCAGCTGCTGTAACTTTCAATTTAAAATTTACGAACAGCTCAAGATATTCATCAATATCTTCTTTTGTGATGTCTTCATCCTTATTGTTTTTCTTGAAAATGTGTTCGAACTCTGACTTTGTAACGTCTGTTCCGTTAACTGACATAACAATTGGATCATCTTGAGAATATCCAGCTCCCGCAATTAGCATTAGACTAAATCCTAAAATCAAATTTTTCATAACTTCATAATTGTTTCGACTTATTGTTATTACAAGTCTAATTTATTTAATACTATAATTTGGCGCCTCTCTAGTAATGGTTACGTCATGTGGATGACTTTCCTTTACTCCTGCATTAGTTATTCTAATGAACTGCGCACTGTTTAGTTTTTCAATGTTGTCTGCACCGCAATACCCCATTCCCGCTCTTAATCCTCCAATCAACTGGTAAATGACTTCACTCAGCTTACCTTTGAAAGGTACTCGGCCAGAAATTCCTTCTGGCACTAATTTCTTGATGTCTTCCTCCATATCCTGAAAATACCGATCTTTAGATCCTTTCTGCATGGCTTCAATTGAGCCCATCCCACGATATGACTTGAATTTTCTTCCTTCGTAAATAATCGTTTCTCCTGGTGATTCCTCTACTCCCGCAAACATTGACCCCATCATTACGGTACTTGCACCTCCCGCCATTGCCTTGACTATATCACCTGTGTAACGAATTCCGCCATCCGCAATTATGGGAACCCCTGTGCCTTGTAATGCTTTGCGCACATCTATAATCGCCGTGAGTTGTGGAACTCCTACACCTGCGATAACTCTTGTTGTACAAATAGAACCTGGTCCTATTCCTACTTTTACAGCATCTGCTCCGGCAGCAACGAGTGCTTTTGCAGCAGCAGCCGTAGCAATGTTTCCTACAATCACATCCAAATCCGGGAATTTCTCCTTTACCAGCTTCAATGTTTCAATTACTCCTTTCGAATGACCGTGAGCAGTATCGATGATCACTGCATCTACACTCGCCTCCACTAACGCAGAAACTCGTTCTATAGTATCCACAGTAACCCCAACAGCACCTGCAACTCTCAATCGTCCAAATTCATCCTTACACGAATTCGGGTGTTCTTTCAATTTCATAATATCCCTGAACGTAATCAAGCCGATCAATTTATTTTGGTCGTCAACTACAGGAAGTTTCTCTATTTTATGTTTTTGAAGCACCTCTTCTGCTTCTAGTAAATTAGAAGACTCTGTGGCTGTAATAATGTTAGTGCTCGTCATCACCTCTGTAACTGGACGCGCCATTACCTTTTCAAATCTTAAATCCCTATTTGTAACAATACCTTTTAATTTATTATTAACATCTACAACAGGTATGCCTCCTATTTTATGTTCCGCCATAAGAACCAAAGCGTCTCCTACTGTAGCTTCCTTAAAAAGCGTAACAGGGTCAAGAATCATTCCACTTTCAGATCGTTTTACTTTTCTAACCTCTTTCGCTTGACCTTCAATACTCATATTCTTATGCACAACTCCAATACCACCTTGTTGTGCTATAGCAATAGCCAATGCGCTTTCTGTTACAGTATCCATTGCAGCAGAAACAATAGGAGTGTTTAATTCAATATTTCTAGAGAATTTTGATTTGAGGCTTACGTTTCTTGGCATTATTTCGGAGTAAGCCGGAACAAGAAGAACATCGTCGTAAGTTAATCCCTCACCAACGAATTTAGACTGGGAATCAGACATACTTAAAATCGAATTTATTTGTTAGTTACCAATTAAATTCTCGCAAAGTTAAAAATTTAGAGGTATTGTGGTTAGTTCTTTATAGATAATTAACATGGATTATTCAATACCATGCAAAAGGGTGACGTGACCTTTCTGAACACGTGTAGCACCATCCCCACTTTTGAACGTTAAAATATAGACATACACATCCTCACGACATAAACCGCCTTTGTGTCGGCCATCCCAAGATTCTGAAGTGTTTTCAGTACGAAAAACAAGTTTTCCCCAACGATTGTACACTTCAAACTCGTAATCATTTATATCCAAAAAGCTAACAACAGGACTAAATGTTGAATTGGAACCTCCAATAACAAAAGCATTAGGTACATAAATAACCGGCTCCTCTACTCCGCATGCTACATTTGACTTACATCGCTCTTCTATCCCATAGAGATTAATATTTTCAATCGCTTCTACATAATAACAGAAGTTTCCATTGGCTTGACTACCTATATAACCCTCAACATTATCCTCGTAATACCTTGGCCCAGAACCAATAGTGGCAATTGGAAAAGGCGCGACAACGTCATTCACTATTCTAAATATATTATATCCCAAAACAGCGCCATCAAAACCTTCATAATCGTTCCATTGTAATAAATTCACCAACCTGGCTTGATCCGGAGTTACTGTTAAAAAAATAGTTCGGGATATCTGTGAGGTAAGTATCTCTCGATTACAGCTATCAATCGCTGTCACTTTGTAAAAATAAGACTGATTATTAGGGCTTGCAGTCATGTCATTGAATATAATCGGATTCGTATTCGGAGCAATTGAGCCTGAAAATAACCATGAACCAAGGCCATCATCACTGCGCTGTATTTCTAAACCATTAATGTTGGATGTAGGATCTAAATGTATTCGCAACTGAACCTCGCCAGGACGCTCAATTGATGCTGCTTGC
This sequence comes from Crocinitomicaceae bacterium, assembly GCA_018663635.1. Taxonomy (GTDB): domain Bacteria; phylum Bacteroidota; class Bacteroidia; order Flavobacteriales_D; family Parvicellaceae; genus UBA10066. Next base: position 3,996 of record JABJPZ010000072.1, on the reverse strand, counting down.
GTATACAGATAATCAGGAATAGAAGGTTGCAAAATATCCATACAAAGGTTATTTGATAAGGAGAACCTTCCATCAGCGCTGGTTGCTTTGATTACATAACAATACTGAGAATTGGCATTTAAGCTGGTATGCTGAAAACTGAAATTTGAAGCTGGCAATGACACCAATAAACTAACAGGACCAGTGTTTTCAGAAACATATATTTCATAGCTCAATACCTGATTGGGCCAATTATTATATGAGTTCCAATTCAATTGTATCGACCGATCACAAATGTCTAGCACGCCCTCAACCAATATACTATTGTGCTCGACGCCTATCGGAGAAGTATTTGAAGTTGGAGGAATCCCGTTGAAACAGCTATCAAAAGCTGCAATCCCATAGGTTTCTGACGAGTTATCAGCTGTTGATAAGATATTGTAATACACCGTGTTAGCATAACCCCAAACCGTATCTAAAATATACCAGTTTCCAAAAGGATCGTGCTGAAAAATAATATGGCCATAAGTATCTAAATGTGTATTAGGTAGCCAAGTGATAATAGCTTGATTCGTACTTGTATCGACGGAAACGGACTGAATCACCGGTGATGAAGGTGGTATTTGATCCTGAAAAATTCCACCATCAAGAGAAGAGCTACTTAAACAATAAAGACTGTCTTGAACCTCAATTGCATAGGTCAAGGAATCACTACATGTTGAAATCGTATCAATGTATATTGTTGGGTTATTTACTTCCACAGAATCTAAAATACTCCATGTTCCCATCGGGAATTCACGCAGAATGTAATAATATCCATAAGCACTGGACAAGATAGGCGATGAAAGACTATTCCACGTAAGCAAGGCAGTTCCATTACCTGGATTAGATACATTAAGATACATTGTACTAAGTGTATCAGCAGGCAATGCCTCACCTTGAGAACAACCCGAAACAGTTCGTACCAGATACTTGACACTACCATTTTGTGCGTCAGCCGTTAAATCTGAATAAGTACCAACTGCAATATTGGATTCAACATGCTCCAATACAAAAGGGCCACCAGAACTTGAATAAATTCTATACTCTTTGAAGGAGTCTGTGGTGTCAACAATAGGTTTCCAAAATAAATCAACGCTCCCGTCTAGTGCGACATTTACACATCGTAATTCTGGAGAAGGCAATTTCGGTAAATCAAGAATAGTAATTTGAGCTGTTGCCGTTACCGATTTAGGAACTGGGCAGTAATCATCTTGTATTTTAAAATAAAATGTATGAGTTGTGCTATTTGAGCAATTGGAAGTCTTTAAATGATTGCAATCCGTTTGCCAGTTAAATACAGCATTAACTCCCTGAATTCCAGTCAAAGGAAGTGAGCTAGACATGGTCGCACATGGTGGATCTGGGCATCCAATTAAAGCATCGGTAAAATCGTTCCCGAATTGAGCTCCAAACCCAGTTAGTGTATTCCCCTGTGCTGTCGCACCATCCTGTAAGAACTCAATATCAGTTGTAGAAATAGTAAACGTCACTAAGTCTCCTGCAAAAACAGTATCTGCAAAAATTGAAACTCCACTTGAAGAAATAATTGGAGGCCCAATTGAAGGCTCAGAATTGCTTCCACCACACGGAACTATCGTAATGGGTGTTTCATACCTGACTTCCGCTATTTTCAAACCACAACGAAACGACTCCACAATCATAGAAGTGATAAAAGTACCCTGCGTAAGAGAAGAAAATGTCAATAAACCAGAATTAGTTCCCAAAACAACGGGTACATTTCCTGCGTTATGAAATGAACTAGGCAATTGGCTATTGCTTGCGTAGCCCGCAGAATATGGAATGGCAACAGGTTGAACAAAATTAGGTTGCACCGCCGTAATAAAAGTAAGCGGATCAGTGAAACTAAAAATCAATGAATCAGCATCTGGATCGACTACTTTTTGAACATACTGATTATCACCAACGCAGTATAACGCATCCAAGTCATTTGAAAACTGTGGAGAAGAATCATAGCAGGGTGATGTATTCGCTCCTGCATTATTAAACATTTTAGAAATCAAAGTGAGCCCAAATGTCTGCGGAGAATCTAAGTTCTCGATTGCTCCTGACCTTGAGAAATCGGACCAAGTAAATATCCAGCCATCGGCCGGTGGAATTCCGCCGATATTAATCGGATCTGAAATGTATTTAAAAACGGAATACGCGCCAGTACCACCGGCAGCACATGATATTGGATTATTCCCTAATGAACTGGAACAAAATGGCGAAGCATCATAATCAGTGACATAATTTACAGTAATGCTTGTAATCGGTGCATAATTCCATACTTGAATCTCTTCTGAAGGCGAGTTGGTTATTACTCCGTTACAATCCATAATAAGACGCAACTGAAAAATATAATCACCGCCTCCTTGACAAATCCATGTAATTTCTCCACCGACTAAATGATCGGCTTTCGCTACCGTTACGAAAATCGAAAGGAACATGGAAAGCAAAAATGTTTTGAGTAGTGCCATCCGAAAATTATGTGTCAGCTTTTTAATCACAGATTAAACGAAATAATTTCATTTTTGTTATTCAAATGACGCATTACAAATCGAACAGTTGCTATCGATTACCAACAACCACTTCTATCATATCCTTATCATTTAAATATTTTATGGCTAAATCACGAACATTTTCCGAACTAACATCCTGAATTTTAGACAAATAAAGAGAATTAAATTTATTGTCTAAACCGTGGAAATACGAGGATTTATACTTATCTGAAACATTAAATGGTCCATCCGAACTTCTTAAAAAGGAACCAGTCATGAATTTTTTTACTCTACTCAGTTCAGAATTCGACACTTTTTCAGTCTTCAATCGGTCCATTTCGAATGAAATTTCTTTAATCGTTTCATTCGTCGAATTAACATTAACTTCTGTCGCTATCAAAAATATAGTTGAGGACCTATTAGCTAACAACCCCGAACCAATTCCATAAGTGAATCCCTTGTCTTCTCTAATGTTAGCCATTAAACGGGAACTAAAGTAACCACCTAATAGTGTATTCAATACTTGAAACGGAATAAAATCATTACCCGACATCGTAAATGGCAATAACCGACCTATCCTTATTGCAGATTGAACAGCCCCATTTTTGGGCAACAGCACTTTTGTCGCTACGGCTTCGTCTATTCGTTTGATTTTCGACTTCTTGGAATTCCTATTTTCAACTTTACCAATTACGCTATCAATCGTTTTTAAGACATCTTTCGTTACCTTTCCAGCTACAAAAATAGTAGCATCGGATAAATTTAAAAATTGTTTGTGATGCTCAATTAATTGCTCCCTGCTAACATCGAAGTCATTCGCTAGTACATTCGAAAAATAAGGATGAGATTTTGGATATAGTAATTTTCCAAATTCATGTTTACACGCTACTGAGTTTTTTTGCATGTTTACCTGAAATTTCTGCAATTCATTTTTCTTGAGTGTTTCCAATTCTTTCTCAGGAAAAATCGGACTGCTAATAATTTCTGCCAAAACTTCTATAGTCTGATGTACAAACTTAGTTAAGGTGAAAAGCGTGAAAGTAGTTATGTCTTTACTTATCGTTTGTTCAATAAAAGATCCATGGTAATCAATATAGTCAGCTATTTCCTTTCCCGATTTAGCCACTGTTCCTTCACGTAACATTTTTGCGGTGAAATCAGCTCCTAAAGTTGAATGCTCATGCGCACTTCCAGACTTAAATACAATTTCGACTCGAATCAAGTCCTGATCAGTAAGATCGAAAGAAAATAAAGGAATACCGTTAGTTAGCTGACACTTTTCAGGAAGCGGAATATCAACTCTATTTATAGGCTCAACCTTTGGACTTACTGTTCTATCAAAATTCATAATATCATTGTTTTTCAGGACTTTAAGCACTACTATCTAAACCTTATTTTTAGACAAATAAAATAATGTCGAACAATTTTTCTTTTGAAGGATTTCTTTTGCAACACGCTGAATCTGTTCAGAACTTAC
>JABJPZ010000071.1 GCA_018663635.1 Crocinitomicaceae bacterium | reverse complement strand
TCTTTTGGAATTAAAGCGATGGAAGAAGGTTTTATTACCTCTAGACAAATTGAGGCTGCTAGGATCGCTGTAACGAGATACATGAAACGTCAAGGTAATGTATGGATTAGAATATTTCCGGACAAGCCGATCACATCTAAGCCAGCTGAAGTTCGAATGGGTAAAGGAAAGGGTGCACCTAGTCATTGGGTAGCTATTGTAAAGCCTGGAAGAATAATGTTTGAAGCTGATGGGGTGCCATTTGAGGTGGCTAAAGAAGCGATGAGATTGGCAGCTCAAAAGTTACCGATTAAGACGAAGTTTGTGGTAAGAAAAGATTATCAAGCATTAAATTAGATTGAAGCTATGACTCAAGGAGAAATAACAGAATTGTCTACATCAGAATTAATCGAGAATCTCGATGAAAAGGTGATTTTATTGGACAAATTGAATCTGACTCATTCAGTTTCAGAAGATGAAAATCCAATAAGAATTAGATACGCTAGAAGAACCGTTGCGAGGATAAAAACTGAATTACGGAAAAGAGAACTTGCAGAAGCTGCAAAGTAATAGAGCATCGAAATGGAAAGAAATTTAAGAAAAGAAAGAATCGGCGTTGTCACAAGTAACAAGATGGGTAAATCCATTGTTGTTGCAGTTGAGAGAAAAGTAAAGCACGCCAAATATGGAAAGTTTGTTAAGCGAACTTCAAAGTTTGTTGCTCACGATGATAAAGATGATTGCAATATCGGCGATACTGTAAAAATCATGGAAACTAGACCGTTGAGCAAGACCAAAAATTGGAGACTTGTAGAAATTTTAGAAAGAGCTAAATAATAGTAGTTAAAAATGATACAGCAAGAATCAAGATTAGGAGTAGCCGATAACAGTGGAGCCAAAGAAGTACTTTGTATTCGTGTTTTGGGTGGAACTAAAAGGAGATACGCCTCAATAGGAGACAAAATTGTTGTCACTGTTAAGAGTGCGATGCCATCAGGAAACGTGAAAAAAGGTCAGGTTTCTACAGCTGTGGTGGTTAGAACAAGTAAGGAAGTTAGAAGAGCCGATGGGTCATACATCAGATTCGATGATAATGCTGTTGTTTTGCTGAACCAAGCCGATGAAATGCGTGGAACACGGATTTTCGGACCGGTAGCAAGAGAACTTAGAGAAAAGCAATTCATGAAAATTGTTTCATTAGCACCTGAAGTACTTTAAGATAGAAATCATGCAAGGAAAATTACATATCAAAAAAGGAGACAAGGTTAGAGTTATTGCTGGTGTTGCAAAAGATCAGGAAGGAACTATTCTTGTTATTGATACAAAGAAGAACAGAGCCATTGTTGAGGGTTTAACAGCTAAAATAATTAAGCACCTTAAACCTCAAGCGGATAAAAATAATCCAGACGGTGGAAGAATTGAAAAGGACATGAGCATCCATATTTCCAACCTAATGCTAGTGGATAGTAAAGGGAATCCAACAAAAGTTGGAAGAAAAGTTGGTGAAGATGGAAAATTAGCTCGTTATGCTAAAACTACAGGGGAGGTATTGTCATGAGTTACGCGCCAAGATTACAAGAAAAATATAACAATGAGGTTGTAGGTAACTTACAATCGAAGTTTTCTTACAAGTCGGTAATGCAAGTGCCAAAAATTGAAAAAATTTGTTTGAATCAGGGAGTCGGTGCTGCTGTTGCGGATAAAAAGCTAATCGAAAATGCAGAAGAAGAAATGACAACGATTACCGGTCAAAAAGCACTTTCGGTAAAGTCGAAAAAAGATGTTTCGAATTTCAAGTTAAGAAAAGGAATGCCTATAGGTGCACGAGTAACACTTAGAGGTGATAAAATGTACGAATTTCTTGATCGATTGATTTCTGTAGCATTGCCTAGAACAAGAGATTTTAAGGGGATTAGTGCAAAGGGTTTTGACGGTAGAGGAAACTTTACTTTCGGAATTCAAGAGCAAATTATTTTCCCTGAAATAGATATTGATAAAGTTAATAAGATTACCGGAATGGACATCACGTTCGTCACGAGTGCAAGCAATAATGAAGAAGCTAAAGCACTTTTAGATGAGTTTGGGTTTCCATTCAAAAAATAATAGTCATGGCAAAAGAGTCAATGAAAGCAAGAGAGCGTAAAAGAGCAGCCATGGTTGCTAGATATGCTGAAAAGAGAAAGTCACTTAAAGAAGCTGAAGATTGGGAAGGATTGCAAAAGTTACCGGCAAATTCTTCTGCAGTTAGAATGCATAATAGGTGTCAATTAACGGGTAGACCAAGAGGTTACATGAGACAATTCGGAATCTCAAGGGTTACTTTTAGAGAGATGGCAAATCAAGGATTAATTCCTGGTGTCAAAAAAGCAAGTTGGTAAATAATAATTTAATAACAAATATGTAAGCCTTTTCAATGAAGGAACTACATATTCGAGACTAACAAGAAAAAAAATGTATACTGATCCAATAGCAGATTATCTAACAAGAGTTAGAAATGGTATCATGGCCGGGAAGAAAGTTGTAGAGATTCCTGCTTCTAATTTGAAGAAGGAAATTACAAAAATCTTACATGATAAAGGTTATATCTTAAACTACAAGTTTTTAGATGATAACAAGCAAGGCATAATTAAAATTGCTTTAAAATATAACCCTACGACTAAGCAATCAGCCATAACTAAAATTCAAAGGGCTTCACGACCTGGTTTAAGAAAGTATGAAGGAGCAAGTGACATACCTAGAGTTCTAAATGGTTTGGGTATTGCAATTGTATCTACTTCAAAAGGAGTAATTACGGATAAAGAAGCGCGTAGAGATAATGTAGGTGGTGAAGTATTGTGCTACGTATATTAATTAGGAGGAACAAGAAATGTCAAGAATAGGAAACGCAATAATTACCATTCCAGAAGGTGTCGAAATAAACGTCTCAGAAGGAGTGGTTTCAGTTAAAGGAAAAAAAGGGGAGCTAACGCAAGCCATTGATTCTGCAATTACTGTTGTCGTAGCAGACGGGGTTGTTACTTGCAGTAGGGAGTCAGATTCTCCTGAGCACAGGTCTAAACATGGCCTTTACAGGTCTTTGATAAACAATATGGTGATTGGAGTTTCTGAAGGGTATAAAACAACTCAGGAGTTAGTTGGAGTTGGATATAGAGCCAAGACACAAGGTCAGACACTAGAATTGGCACTGGGATATTCGCATCCAATTGTAATGGAGTTGCCAATCGAAGTTAAAGTTGTGGCTACGATGGAAAAAGGAAAAAGCCCAACTATTGAATTAGAATCTTGTGATAAACAGCTGATTGGACAAGTTGCTGCAAAAATAAGATCATTAAGAAAGCCTGAACCTTATAAAGGAAAAGGTATCCGATTTAAAGGAGAAGAAATAAGACGTAAAGCAGGAAAAGCTGCAGGTTAATAATAGATAATTAGTACAGTAATGGGACTTACTAAAGTAGAAAGAAGAGCAAGAATTAAAAAGAGAATCCGAAAGGTAGTCAACGGTACTTCAGAAAGACCGAGGATGGCTATTTACCGGAGTAATAAACAGATTTATGCTCAATTAATAGATGACGTGAATGGTGTGACTCTTGCATCTGCATCATCAATGAAAAACGAAAAAGCACAAGGCGTTCCAAAAATCGTCCAGGCGACTGTTGTTGGTGGTGATATTGCAGAAAAAGCAAAATCAGCTGGCATTAACAATGTAGTTTTTGATAGAGGTGGATACTTATATCACGGTCGAGTTAAAGCTTTAGCTGAAGCAGCTAGAGAAGGTGGATTAAAATTTTAATAAATAAAAAGTTGTAATGGCTAATTCAAAACAAGTTAGGTCAACTGACATAGAGTTAAAAGATAAACTGGTTACTATCAATCGGGTTACTAAAGTGACCAAAGGGGGTAGAACATTTAGTTTTTCTGCAATTGTAGTTGTTGGAAATGAAGATGGAGTTGTAGGTCATGGTTTAGGGAAAGCAAAAGAGGTTACTGAAGCAATTGCTAAAGCAATCGATGATGCTAAGAAGAACCTGATCAAGGTGCCAGTCTTAAAAGGTACAATACCGCATAGTCAGTATGGTAAGTTTTCTGGTGCAAAGGTTCTTATTAAGCCTGCATCTGGTGGTACTGGGGTTATTGCTGGTGGTGCTATGAGAGCAGTTCTAGAAAGCGTCGGAGTGAAAGATGTTCTTGCCAAATCACAGGGTTCATCTAATCCGCATAACGTGGTTAAAGCAACAATTGATGCTTTATCTCAACTTAGAGATGCAATGACAGTAGCAAGACAAAGAGGTGTTTCAATGGATAAAGTATTCAACGGTTAATTTTGGAAACGATGGAAACAATAAAAATTACTCAAGTAAGAAGTGCAATTAACAGGCCTAAAAATCAAAAGTTAACTTTGCAGGCCTTAGGCTTGAAAAAAATGCATCAAACTGTTGAGAAGAATGCTACTCCTCAGATATTAGGAATGGTGAAGACTGTTCAACATTTGGTAAAAGTTAATTAATAAAAGAAATAGAAATGGACTTAAGTAATCTCAAACCTGCGAAAGGATCTACAAAAAGCAAAAAGCGAGTTGGTCGAGGTGAAGGTGCTGGTACTGGTGGAACTTCTACCAGAGGACACAAAGGCGCTAAATCAAGATCTGGCTATTCTCGAAAAATCGGATTTGAAGGTGGACAAATGCCACTTCAAAGAAGGGTTCCTAAATTTGGTTTCACGAATCCAAATAGAGTAGCGTATAAAGGGATAAACCTAGATACAATTCAAGAGCTAATTGACACGAAAAAAGTAAAAGCTATTGATGCTGAATTATTGGTGTCAAATGGATTAGCGAGTAAAAAAGATTTAATTAAAATTCTCGGAAGAGGAGAATTAACGAGCAAAATTGATGTAACTGCTCACGCTTATTCTGGAACTGCAAAAGCAGCTATAGAAGCCAAAGGCGGTAAGGCAAGTGTAATTGAAGGCATACACGATAAGCCTGCAGAAGTAGTTGCAGAGACAGATAAAAAAGAAGATGTAGGAACCTCTAATGAGGAGTAATTGAATTTAAACCATCCAAAGAGAGATGAAGAACTTTTTTGAAACATTAAGAAATATTTGGAAGATTAACGATTTACGCGGTCGAATTGTTCTTACGTTATCGCTGATTTTAGTCTATCGAATAGGGTGTTTTGTTATTTTGCCTGGTGTAGATAGCAATGAGCTAGGAGGAGCTACAGGTGGATTAGGAGGACTTCTTGATCTTTTTACTGGTGGGGCGTTCAATAATGCATCCATATTTGCATTAGGAATCATGCCTTATATTTCTGCTTCAATTATCATGCAATTAGCTGGAATTGCCGTTCCAGCAATTCAAAAGCTACAACGAGAAGGCGAAAGTGGTAGAAAGAAGATTAATCAATGGACTCGTTATTTAACGATTATTATTTGCTTTTTTCAGGCGCCGACATATTTACAAACTTATGTTTACGGTTCGGGTACGGCAGTAATTTATGATACTTGGTTGTGGTATGTTGCAGCAGTTACAATTCTAATCTCAGGTACTATGTTCGTTGTGTGGATTGGAGAAAGAATAACAGATAAAGGTATTGGTAATGGTATTTCATTATTAATTATGATTGGAATTATTGCTCGGTTTCCAGCGGCTCTTATTGAAGAAATGAACTTCAAAATGGACAATATGGGAATGGTTATATTCCTTGTAGAGGTTGTCTTTTTTGTATTGGTTATTGCTTTTTGTATTCTGTTAGTTCAAGGTACGAGAAGAATACCTATCCAGCATGCTAAAAGAATCGTTGGAGGTAGAGGTGGTAAACAAATGCTTTCGCAAGGACAACGTCAGTATTTGCCATTAAAAGTAAATGCAGCTGGTGTAATGCCAATTATCTTCGCTCAGGCGATTATGTTTATTCCGGCCTTGATGTTTGGTGGTAGTACCTTTGCTGATATTTTTGGATTTTGGTATAACCTAGTCTTTGCATTTATGATCATCATATTTACCTATTTCTATACTGCGGTTACTGTTGACCCGAATAGAATTGCTGATGATTTAAAAAGGTCAGGTGGATTTATTCCGGGAGTAAAACCTGGAAGGAAAACAGCGGAATTTATTGACAATTTATTATCCAGGATTACACTTCCTGGTTCTATATTATTGTCTTTGGTCGCCATTTTACCGGCCTTTGCAAATAAGTTTTTTGGAGTGCAACAAAACTTTGCATTGTTTTACGGAGGAACCTCTTTACTAATTATGGTAGGAGTAGTTCTAGACACATTACAGCAGATTGAAAGTCACTTATTAAGCAATCATTACGATGGCTTAATGAAAGGTACTAAGATTAAAGGAAGAGGCTCAAGTTTGCCTCCTGTTGGTCAGGCGTTTTAAAGATAGATTAGATGATCTTCTTAAAAACGAATGAAGAAATTGAACTTATTAGAGAAAGTTCTTTGCTTGTTGGAAAAACCTTAGCAGAAGTTGCTAAGCACATAAAACCAGGAGTCACAACTTTAGAGTTGGACAAAGTTGCGGAAGATTTCATTCGAGATCATCAAGCTGAACCGGGTTTTTTAGGATATGGGGGATTCCCGAATTCACTCTGTACCTCAGTTAATGAGGCAGTAGTACACGGAATTCCAAATGCTAAACCGCTTGAAAATGGAGACATTGTTTCTATTGATTGTGGTGTGCTGAAAAATGATTTCTATGGAGATTCAGCTTATACGTTTGAAATAGGCGAAGTTTCTGAAGAAATCAAGAAACTACTGGAAGTAACAAAAGAATGTTTGAACCGATCTGTCGCGGCTGCTATAAGCGGTAATAGGTTGGGTGACATTGGATTTGCATGTCAATCATTTGCTGAATCAAATGGTTATGGTGTGGTAAGAGAATTGGTTGGTCATGGTTTGGGTAGAAACCTACATGAAGAGCCACAGGTGCCAAATTATGGTAAGAGAGGAAGAGGAGTTAAATTGAAAGAAGGTTGGGTGCTGGCGATTGAACCAATGATTAATTTGGGAACTAAAAATGTCAAACAGTTGAAAGACGGTTGGACAATAGTCACTTCAGATGGTAAGCCATCTGCGCACTTTGAACATGACATTGCAGTTGCTAAAGGGGAGCCGATGGTGCTTTCAACGTTTGACTTTATAGAAGAGGTTTTGAAGAACAAGAATTAATAGTAGCGTTTAAAACAGTTTTGTTTTAAACAAAAATGAATAAAAGAATATGGCTAAACAAGCCTCGATAGAACAAGATGGAGTAATAATAGAAGCATTGTCTAACGCGATGTTTAGAGTTGAGTTAGAAAATGGTCATATCATTACAGCGCATATCTCAGGAAAAATGAGAATGTACTATATAAAAATATTGCCTGGAGATAAGGTGAAAGTAGCGATGTCACCATATGATTTAACAAAAGGTAGAATAACATTTAGATACAAATAACAAAGGGTCATGAAGACAAGAGCATCAATAAAGAAACGTTCAGCAGATTGTAAAATCGTACGACGAAAAGGACGTCTTTTTGTAATTAATAAGAAGAACCCTAAGTTCAAACAAAGACAAGGGTAAAATAAGAATAGTATGGCAAGAATTGCAGGAATAGATCTACCAAAGAATAAAAGAGGGGTTATCGGATTAACCTACATCTATGGTATAGGAAGAAGTTCATCAGCGGGAATTTTAAGTAAAGCTGGGATTGATCATAACATTAAAGTTTCGGAATGGAATGATGATCAATTGGCCGCTATTCGAAAATTGATTAGTGAAGAGTTTAAGGTTGAAGGTGCTTTGAGATCGGAGACACAGTTGAACATCAAACGATTGATGGATATTGGTTGTCAAAGAGGGATTCGTCATAGAATGAGTCTTCCTTTAAGAGGTCAAAGAACTAAAAACAATGCTAGAACAAGAAAAGGAAAGAAAAAAACAGTTGCTAACAAGAAAAAAGTAACGAAATAATAGACAACACTTCCTGAGTATTATTTCAGGATTGTTGGGCTAATAAGAAAAGATTATGGCAAAGTCGAATAAAAAATTGAAAAAGAATGTGAAAGTTGACGCAGTAGGTCAAGCTCACATCCACGCTTCATTTAATAACATTATCATCTCGTTAACGAATAACAACGGAGATGTTATCTCTTGGTCTTCAGCTGGAAAGCAAGGGTTTAGAGGTTCAAAGAAGAATACACCATACGCTGCTCAAGTAGCTGCAGAAGAGTGTTCAAAAGAAGCGTATGAATTCGGTTTAAGAAAAGTAAAAGTTTATGTAAAGGGTCCTGGTAATGGCAGAGAATCTGCAATCAGAACAATTCATAACAATGGTATCGAAGTAATGGAAATCATGGATGTGACTCCGTTACCACATAACGGGTGTAGACCACCCAAAAAGAGAAGAGTATAAATTAGAACAAAACCAGAAGTGGATTACGATTATCGAAGGACAGACCTTAATTCATAATCCCACTTCATAAACAACTAAAAATGGCAAGGTATACCGGTCCGAAATCGAAAATAGCCAGAAGATTTAAGGAACCAATTTTTGGTCCTGATAAGGCGTTAGATAAAAAAGCTTATGGCCCAGGACAGCATGGAAATGCTAGAAGAAGGGGTAAGCAATCAGAATATGCTATCCAGTTAATGGAAAAGCAAAAAGCAAAATATACATACGGAATATTAGAAAAACAGTTTTCAAATCTATTCAAGAAAGCAAATGCTCGACCTGGAATTACAGGTGAAATTCTTTTGCAATATTGCGAATCAAGATTAGACAATACTGTGTATAGACTTGGTATAGCGCCAACAAGAAGTGGAGCTAGACAATTAGTATCACACAGGCACATTACAGTTAATGGTGGAATTGTAAATATTCCATCTTATCAATTAAAAATTGGTGATGTTATTAGCATAAGGGAAAAGTCTAAATCTTTAGAAGTGATTTCTGATTCTTTAGCTGCAAATACGACTAAATTTGATTGGTTAGAATGGAATGGATCTACTTATAGTGGAACATTTTCAGCTATCCCTGAAAGAGAACAGATTCCTGAAAACATTAAAGAACAATTAATCGTCGAGCTATACTCGAAGTAATATTAATAATTAAACATTGGAATTTAGCCAAAGGGTCTGCAAGACGTTCTTCAAACTTCAGAACCGCGCAACTAAAGGACAATTAAAAAGAAGAAAAAAATGGCAATATTAGATTTTCAAAAACCGGATAAAGTGATTATGATCTCTGCTGATGATAATCATGGTGAATTCGAATTCCGTCCTCTTGAACCAGGATATGGAATTACTGTTGGTAATGCGTTAAGGAGGATTTTACTTTCTTCATTAGAAGGATTTGCAATTACTTCGGTTAAAATCGAAGGTGTAGATCATGAGTTTTCTACGATTAAAGGAATCGTTGAAGATGTTACTGAAATTGTTTTGAATTTGAAACAAGTAAGGTTCAAAAGACAAATTGAGGAAACTGACTCTGAAAAAGTGGTAATTAATATCGCAGGTCAAAATCAGTTGACGGCAGGCGATTTGGGTAATTTTACTTCTGCTTTTCAAGTTCTTAATCCGCACCATGTTATTTGTAATATGGAGTCATCAGTAAAGTTGAATATTGAAATGACTATAGCGAAAGGTAGAGGATACGTGCCTGCTGAAGAAAATAATACCGGCGGTGCAGCTGTGGGTACTATTTTTGTTGATTCAATTTTTACTCCAATTCGAAATGTGAAGTACAGCATTGAAAACTACAGGGTAGAGCAAAAAACAGATTACGAAAAGTTGGTTTTAGCGATTGATTCTGATGGTTCTGTACATCCAAAAGAAGCACTTAAAGAAGCTGCGAAAATCTTGATTCATCACTTCATGTTATTTTCAGATGAGAGAATAACTTTGGATGATGATGAGAAATCAGAAACAGAAGAATTTGACGAAACTTCATTGCACATGCGTCAGTTGTTAAAAACAAAGCTTGTAGACATGGATTTGTCTGTACGGGCATTAAATTGTTTGAAAGCAGCAGATGTGGAAACTCTTGGAGATTTAGTTTCATATAATAAGAATGACCTCTTGAAGTTTAGAAATTTCGGAAAGAAGTCTTTAACAGAGTTAGAAGATTTAATCGAATCTAAAGGATTGTCTTTCGGAATGAATGTTTCGAAATACAAATTAGATAAGGATTAATTCAATAATTCAGCGAATTAAAAAAGTTTTACCGCGATGAGACACGGGAAAAAGTTCAATCATTTAGGGAGGAAAAAAGCACACCGAGAGGCGATGTTGAGAAACATGGCATGCTCCTTAATAGAACACAAAAGAATAAAAACAACTGTAGCTAAGGCGAAAGCACTTAGAATGTTTGTTGAGCCTCTAATTACAAAGTCAAAGACTGACGTAATGCATTCAAGAAGAACTGTATTCAGTAGCTTGCATAATAAGCATGCTGTCACGGAGTTATTTCGGGAAGTAGCGCCAAAAGTCAGTGATAGAAAAGGTGGTTATACAAGGATCATTAAGATTGGTAATCGACTTGGAGATAATGCAGAAATGTGTTATATCGAATTAGTAGATTTTAATGAATTGATGCTTGCAGATGCTAAGCCAGCCGGTAAAAAAGCGAAAAGAAGTCGTAGAGGTGGTGGTGCTAAAAAAGCTACTGGTGACGTTGCTGTTTCAGCTGTAGCTGATGCGGTTGAAGTTGCCGAAGAAGCAGCTCCTGCCGAAGAAGTAGAAGCAGTTGCCGAAGAAGCAGCTCCTGCCGAAGAAGTAGAAGCAGTTGCCGAAGAAGCAGCTCCTGCCGAAGAAGTAGAAGCAGTTGCCGAAGAAGCAGCTCCTGC
>JABJPZ010000070.1 GCA_018663635.1 Crocinitomicaceae bacterium | reverse complement strand
ATTATATTTTATATTTGCTTGCCTAATGATTAACAAGCTATCAATAGTAATTCCGGCCTATAATGAGGCAAAAACAATTCATCTTATTCTCAATAAGGTGGATGAGGTGCGCTTGACAAACGGCATCGCGAAAGAAATTATTATAGTCAATGATTGTTCAACTGACAGCACTAAGGAAACACTGGAAAAATACATACTTGATAAACCAGAATTGAACATTAGATTATTTAATCAGCCAACAAACATGGGGAAAGGGGCTGCGCTGCATAAGGGGATTGAGCTTGCAACCGGGGAATACTTGATTATCCAAGATGCAGACCTTGAATATGACCCAGAGGAGTACAATCATCTCTTGAAGCCTGTTTTATCTGGATTTGCAGATGTAGTATACGGTTCTCGGTTTATGGGCGGAAACCCACACAGAATTTTGTTTTTTTGGCATTCTCTAGGCAATAAATTCTTAACAAGACTCAGCAATATGTATACGAATCTGAATCTTACAGACATGGAGACTTGTTATAAATTGATGAGGACGGACATTGTGCAAGGCCTAAATCTTCGCGAATCCAGATTTGGTTTTGAGCCGGAAGTGACCGCAAAATTATCTCGAGCTCCAGGTGTTCGTATTTACGAAGTTGGAATCTCTTATTATGGAAGAACGTATGAGGAGGGGAAGAAGATTGGGTGGAAAGATGGATTTAGAGCAATTTGGTGCATTCATAAGTACAATATTTGGGCAAAAAAATAATGTGGGAACAGCGGTATAAGAGACCCTTTTTAAAATTGTCTTTCTTGGTGCTAATTCTATTCACATGGATATGCCAGGATACGTATAAGGACTCCAGGGGTAGAGAGCATTATTTTTTAGAGGATGTAGATCAGTATTATAGCTACTTGCCTGCATATTTCATACACGATGACCTTGAATTTAAATTTGACCATGGCTATTGGTTGATGCCGGTAGTTAATGGGAAAAAAGTTCCAAAAGTTACTATGGGTCTGGCTTTAATGAATACGCCATTTTTTTTAGTGGGTGACTTGTGGGCAAAACACAGTAACTATTCTCGCGATGGCTATTCTTATCCGTATGTGCTGTGTATTCGCCTCGGCGCAATATTTTATTTTCTTTTAGGAATGCTGTTTTTAGCAAAGGCATTATTGAAATTTTTTAATGAGCTTACGACCGTAATTACATGTGCTCTTGTCTTTCTTGGAACGAACTTGCTTTATTATACGCTTGGTCATGCTGAGATGCCCCATTCGTATTTATTCATGCTCTTCTCGGTTATCATTTATCAAACTTTAAGATGGCACGCAACAGGAAAAATTAAATCCCTGTTAGTCGTTTCTTTTCTGAGCGGTCTTGCTGTTTTGGTTAGGCCCACTGCAGGTTTAATTTTGATGGTACCCTTATTTTATGGAATCACGAGTGTTGACCGATTCAAAGAGAAGCTAAACTTCTTTTGGCGACAAAAATGGAGAATTATAATTTCTTTGGTAATATTTATCGTGCCGTTGGTTCCTCAGCTCCTTTTTTGGAAAATACAAACGGGGAATTATTTTTTCTTTTCCTATGGTAGTGACGAGCGTTTCTTTTTTACGTCGCCTCACATTCTTGAATTTTTGTTTAGCTATCGAAAAGGCTGGCTACTTTATACGCCGGTGATGACGCTTGCTCTAATAGGCCTTGTTTTTCTTAGAGGAAAAGCCAAAGAGTTGTCGCTGCTTGTGCCGTTCATAATAGTAATTGCAATTTATGTGTTTTCTAGTTGGTGGTCCTGGTGGTACGGTGGTAGTTTTGGTATGCGCTCCATGGTGCATTATTATCCGTTACTGGCATTTCCATTAGCGGCACTCATTTCTGCTTGTTTTAATAAGACCACGATGGCTATTGCTGTCACCGTTATGTGTGCCTTATTTGTGAGCCTTAATATGAGTCAGGCTATTCAATACAAAAGGAATATGATTCATTGGGATGGAATGACTAAAGAGGCATACTGGTTTTCGATTGAACACCCTCGTTTCGAGGAAGAGCACTGGCCAATATTTGAATCCTATATAGAGCGTCCAGATTATGATGCTGCCAAGAAACGGCAATAAATTAAACGACAGTGATTTGTTAGATAACGATTTGTCTTTCTTCTTTTCTTTTTAGGTGGGCTTTAATGTCTTCTATTTCACCTTTAGGGATAGAGTCAATTAGTTTTTTAGTGTAGTTGTTTTTTGGATTTGCATATATTTCATCTGCAATGCCCATTTCTTCAATTTTCCCCTTATTCATAACGATCATACGATCGCTCATGTATTTAACAACAGACAAATCATGTGAAATGAAAACATAGGTCAATCCAAACTCATCTCTTAGCTCATTTAAGAGGTTTAACACCTCTGCCTGTACGCTTACATCTAATGCCGAAACAGATTCGTCACAAATTATAAAGCGAGGCTTTACGGCAAGTGCTCTTGCAATGCAAATTCGCTGCCTTTGGCCACCAGAAAATTCATGGGGATAACGATAAAAATGAGCTTCCTTCATGCTCACTCTTTTTAGCAAGCCAATTACGTAATCTTTTCTATCGACATCGTTGTCGAATATACCATGAACCCTCATTGGCTCCATAATTGCAGCACCGATAGTCATTCGGGGGTTAAGAGAAGAGTAAGGATCTTGAAAAATGATTTGAATATTTTTTCGCATTTTTCTTAGCTCACCTTGAGAAAGGTTAGTTATCTCCACTCCGTCATATTGAATACTGCCACTTGTTGGTTCAATCAGACGCAAGATCGTCCTGCCTAACGTTGTCTTTCCACATCCAGACTCCCCAACTAAGCCAAGAGTCTCTCCTTCAAAAACTTCGAATGAAACACCGTCTACCGCCCGTAACCACCTTTTTGGTTTCCCGAAAAAATTGTTGTTTATCGGAAAATAAGTCTTGAGGTCCTGCACTTTCAGGATGGTTCGCTGTGCGAGTACGTGGCTGATACGATTAGTAACCTGCTCATTCGACAATTCAAGCTTGTCTAAAACGCTTTGCACATTATCAGTGAGCTCTACTATGCTCCCATCATTATTTTGAGTCATAAAAGTGCTTGTCGTAGGTAACGAGCTTAGCCTCCTTTTTAAGGTTGGCCTACAAGCCAATAAACCTCTGGTATATGGGTGTTGTGGGTTAGAGAAAATATCAAGAACATTTCCCGACTCAACAATTCTACCCTTATTCATAACGATGACTTTGTCAGCTAGCTCAGCAATGACGCCAAGATCGTGGGTGATGAACAGAATGCCCATTTTCTTTTTGTATTGCATTTCATTCATGAGCTCAAGAATCTCTTTTTGAACTGTAACATCTAGCGCAGTGGTCGGTTCATCTGCGATTAAAATGGAAGGTTCGCAACTCATTGCCATGGCAATCATAACGCGTTGTTTTTGCCCTCCTGAAATTTCATGTGGGTAACTTTTAAAGATTTCATTGGGCCTAGAAAGTTTTACTTCCCTGAACAATTGTAATGCTTTTTCTTTTGCATTTACTCCGCCTTTTTGGTGCAGCTTGATTGCTTCAACTACTTGATTGCCACACGTGTAAACAGGATTTAAAGAGGTCATGGGCTCTTGAAATATCATGGCAATTTCGTTGCCGCGATATTTACGCATTTCATTATTCGGAAGGTTGGCTAAATCAACTATTCCTGATGAAGAATGTAATTCAATATTACCGGCCACAATCTTGCCTGGTGGGGATTGAATTAGGCCCATGGCAGATAAAGAAGTAACCGATTTTCCGGAACCAGACTCGCCGACTATCCCAATGGTTTCCCCTTTGTGAAGCGTAAAGCTAACGTTGTTCACAGCAGGAATTATTTCGTCTTCCGTGTGAAACTCGGTAACCAGGTTTTTTATTTCGAGTAAAGGTGTCTTACCCATTTGTTTGTAGAATGGCGACTCAAGATAATGTAATGAATACAGTATACAAAAATTCAAGCCGTTGACTTCTCACTTTTTAGACCAAATTCAGCATCTGTGGGGTGAATTCACCTCTGTTTGGCTAGATAAGCAATTATTTCAAGACAAGTTGTGTCGTTACGAAAAAGAAAGAGCTCCCCAGGAACATTATAGTTATTTGAAAAACTCCAGTGGCTCCAGTCTTCATCAGCTTCTCCGCCACCAAATAAGTTGTTGTAATAATTTTGTACGGAACGGTAATTCAGAGGGCTTTCTGCGTCCTTACAAAAATGAGCTTCAATTTGAGAAATAATAGCCTTTTGGTCATCGTTAATATTGATTAAACCATGTTTGGATAGATAACTTCTTTGTTGCTCATGGTTTATCGTGTCGCCCAGGCTAAGATTCAAGACATGATTCCCAAGCCAGTTTGGACATGGGTCTGGAACAGGGTCAGTTCGCTTCTCTGCACAAGAACTTAGTAAAACAAAAAAAAGAAGCAGGAGCGGACATCGCATGATTACACTAAAAAAGGCTTGTAAACTTTGCGCTGATATAATTCATAAATAATTGCAGCTTCCATTTTTGAATCTGCAAGTCCACGATGAAGTTCTATCATAGGTGTTTCAGGGAATAAAAAATCCCACGCTTCTTGCGCTTTAGGCCACTTGTATCCATAGGGTCCATCAAGTTTGAAGTAGTTGACACTTTCTTTCATTGGACAATGGATATCCGGACCTAAATTAAAACCACAATTTTTTAAAAATGCGCTATCAAAATCTCTGTTCCAGGCTGTGATTCGACCGTAATACCGGCTTAAGATCTCTTCAATTTCAGTTGAATATTCTGACATTGGCATTGCATTACGCACTTCATCGATTTGCATGAAACCATTTTCAAAAATCCAAGAATTTCTATGCTTAGCCGTTAATTTTGGGTCTCTGAAAACTTGATCAAAAAGCACTGTTACATTGCCTGAATTCAGGTTCAGCGCGACCATACCCAATTCTAATATATAATCAGTAACTGGATTTAATCCTGTTGTCTCAATATCGAGCACTAAGATTTCATCGGACATATCTTTTTGTTTACGGTTTTCTATTATTATTTTATTAGCACCCCACGTTTCTTTAGTATTGGAATTGTTGTAAAGTGCTTTTCTGAAATCGTTTCTGGCAGAAAAATGTACTTTTTATCAAACATTTTTTTATTCAAATAAAAGCTCACCCAAAATTCATTATTTAACCCAAAAACCTCGGGAACAATTTCTTCAATTTTCTTAAAACTTTTTCCTTCTAGAACGTCCAGAAAATGCCGAAAAGTAGCGGTTCTCTTACTAGAGCCAAACACTTTTCCATAACCCCTGGATGACACAAGAACCCCTTCAATTTTGGCAGACTTTAGATTAACCAGGTATACATTCCACATTTCATCTCCTAGCTCATTGAATTCCGGAACTATTGCAACGGCAATATCTTCAACTTTTGGTATTTCTATGTCTTTAAGCATTAATTTTTTTAGTTAGCCCAAGTGCAATATCAATATAGTTATAAATGTCTGTGGGATGTCCGTCATTATCTACGGGGCCTCTTTCCCAACCTGTGCGAATAATGATGAGCTTTTTAGAAGGAATTGTGATAATGTATTGACCAGAAATCCCTCGGGCGTAATGCACCGGCATTCCCTTATAATTAAGGATCCACCAGTGCAACCCATATTTGCTAAGTGGCGCTTCATTGCACATTATTACTGCAGGAATAAAACAACTGTCCACATATTTTTCTGAGACAATTTGTTTCTGCTTCCATGTACCTTTATTTAATATCAGCTGACCTATTTTTGCGAAGTCTCTTGGCGTAGCATAGAAACAGCAGAACGCTTTTGCACGACCCTCTTTGCTGTCAAGATTCCAATACGCATTATGCTCTGCTCCAATTTTTTTCCAAACGCGCTTCTCGGCATATTTCGCGACAGGCATTCCTGTAATTTTTTCTAATAAGAGTCCTAATATTTGGGTGTTCCCGCTTTGATAAGAAAACTCTTTACCCGGATTATCTACAGCGGTTAAGCTACTTATTAATTGGTCTAAATTACTGCCATAGTAGGCTCCCGCAGCATCTGAAAATGGATTGGCACCACTTTCGTGCCAATCAAGCCCAGAACTCATTGTTAGAAGATGCCTTATGGTGATACGCTCTTTTCCATTGGCATTAAAATCAGCCAAGTAATTACCGACACATTCGTCTAATGATTTTATAAGCCCCTCGTCTTTAGCAATGCCTATTAACAGCGAAACAAGTGATTTAACAGCAGAAAAAGAATTGGTAGGATGATCTTTATTGAAACCACCCCAATATTGCTCTAAAATTAGGTGCTCATTTTCGATTACAAGAAAAGAGGCCGTTTGGATTCTTTCTAATAGCTCGATTTGAGTAGCAGACAGTTGAATGGTCTCTTTTGTTGAGAGTTGCCCCCACGAGTAAGGATTTTCACCGGGAAATACAGTGTCATTAAAAAAGGAGTCTTTTTCATCTATGCCTGGCCCACTTCTCCCAACAAGGTAGGTCATAGACACCCCTTTTAAAATATATCCATACCCAGTAGCCCAAAGCCCTAAACAAAGCAAAGCTATAATCGATACTAGCCACTTTAAAAGACGTTTAATTTTTTTCATTTAGTTAATAATAATCGAAATCAAACACATTTGCAAAGTTTGTTTTTAGTGTTGCTTTAAGATTGCCCTGATCGATTGTTTCACCTATCTCCTTTTGCATAGACGTAACTTGTTTCCCCTCAATTCCGCACGGAATAATATGGCCGAAATAGTCTAAATCTGAATTGATATTGAAACCGATTCCGTGCATTGTGACCCACCTGCTGCATTTTACTCCCATAGCGCAAATTTTACGTGCACGAGAGGGACTGTTTGGTTCAATCCACACACCAGTGAACCCGGGTAGTCGACCTGCATTAATACCAAATTCTTTTAGCGTAATAATCACCACTTCTTCAAGAAAGCGAAGGTATTTATGTATGTCAGTAAAAAAGTGATCTAAATCAAAAATGGGATACGCTACTAATTGTCCCGGTCCGTGATAGGTAATGTCACCACCGCGATTAATTTTATAATAGGAAGCGTCTTTTTCTTTTAAAAGCGAATCAGAAAGTAGTAAATGATCTTTGTTGCCACTATTTCCTACAGTATATACGTGGGGGTGTTCACAAAACAACAAGTGATTTTGTGTCTCATTGCCATTAGCAGGATTTTTTCTATTCTCAACTTTGAGCTCAATGGATTTTTGAAAAATATTGGTTTGATAGTCCCAGGCTTTTTTAAAGTCGATGAGACCCAAGTCTTCAAAATGTACTTTTCGCATTAGATCTTAGCTAATTCCGATTTTAGATATTCAATTACTTTTATTTCGACCGGGTCTACATCATTAGATTCTGCTAAAAGAATTGAAATCCAATCTCCAAGTAATATATGGTAAAAGGCCTGTTCAATTGGATTAGCCCCTTTGGCATTTAATTCTAGTACAGTCGGAGTGTAATTTTTAAATATTTTTTGTGATAAGTCCATGCGAATTTTTGTTCTAGGGTTATCAAAATCACTTCTAAAAATTAAAACAGCGATGCTGTCATCTCCTCCTCCCCATCCAACGAGCTCATTATGATTCATTTCGGGGAGCGCATGATGCCAGGCTAATTGCTTAGAATTTTCGTTAAGTTGTTGTCTAAATCGTTCGATAACTCCAGCAAAAACAGAATCACCATAAGCCACAATTCTTTTCCCGTTTATTTTCTCTACAATAGTTTTGGCAAGATTTATAATGGGTTCTTTTTCCGAAAGCAATAATTTCTGCGCTGTTTTTATTTGGCTTAGATAGTTATTACTAATTAGATTGTAGTGGACGAAAAGGAAAAAAAGCTGCGTAAGGGAATAAGCGAGCATGGCTCTTGGAGGGTTCCCTCCAGGCACGACGATACAGTTCCACAGATTGTCTTTTGCTAACGACTCGAGTTGTCCTCCTGAAGTAATACATGCAATTTGAGCTCCTTTCGATTTGGCTGCGTCAATTGCATTCAAGGTTTCTTCCGTATTGCCCGAGTATGAGCACCCAATAAGCAACGTGTTGTGATCAACAAAATTGGGGATACCATAGTTCTTATGAATGACGACCGGGACATTAAGTTCGTGTGCAACTAACTGAGAAATAATTGTCCCTCCAATTCCAGAACCGCCCAGACCCGTAATTACAATGTTATTGATTTCAGTAGTTGCAGCAGAAAGGTCAGCACCCTCTCCAATATCAATGGCATCTGAAAGAAATTCGGGAAAACGGTCGATCAATAGTTTCATGCTCTAATTTATTTAGCATACGAAGTTACGAATTAAGTATTATGACCAATATGGTTAATCATAAAAACGAGGATAAATTAATATCTTTGAGCCCAACAAAATCAAGTAATGAGTCAAGAACTTTCTGAAATTGAATTACAAAGACGAGAATCTCTAAATAAATTAAGGTCACTTGGAATAGAGCCGTACCCTGCTGCTCTATATCCTGTTGATGCTTTATCTGCTGCAACGAAAGAAAACTACACTGAAGGCAAACAAGTTTGTTTAGCGGGTAGGTTAATGCGAAAGAAAGTTCAGGGGAAGGCATCTTTTGGTGAGATTCAGGATTCCGAAGGTAGAATACAAGTCTATTTTAATCGAGACGAGATATGTCTAGGAGATGACAAGTCAATGTACAATGACGTATTTAAGAAGCTCCTTGATTTGGGAGACTTTCTTGGGGTTAAAGGGGAGCTTTTCAAAACTCAAGTTGGGGAAATTACGGTTTTGGTCAAAGAATTTCAATTATTAAGTAAATCCATAAAGCCGCTTCCGTTGCCAAAAGTGGATGCAGAAGGAATTGTTCATGATGCTTTTTCTAATCCTGAAACACGTTACCGGCAGCGATATGTAGATTTAGTGGTTAATCCATCTGTAAAGGAGACCTTTATTAAAAGGTCAAAGATTATCTCTTCCATGCGGCAATTCCTTAATAGCAAAGAATACATCGAAGTTGAAACACCTATTCTTCAGCCTATTCCGGGTGGTGCCGCGGCCAGACCTTTTGTTACGCATCATAATGCGCTGGACACGCCTTTGTATTTACGAATTGCAAATGAGCTTTATCTGAAAAGGCTTATTGTTGGGGGGTTTGACGGTGTTTATGAATTCGCAAAAGACTTCAGGAACGAGGGGATGGACAGGACTCATAATCCTGAATTTACCCAGATGGAAATTTATGTTGCCTACAAAGACTATCTATGGATGATGGATTTCGTAGAGGAAATGCTTGAAAAAATTTGTATCGATGTGCTAGGAACTACTACGATACAAGTTGGCGAAAAGGAAGTGAGTTTTAAGAGGCCTTTTAAACGAATTTCGATGATTGATTCAATCCAGGAACATACTGGAATTGACATAGGGAATATGGATTTGTCTGAACTTAAAGAGACATGCAAAAAGCTTGAAGTCGAGATTGATGATAGCATGGGGAAGGGAAAACTGATTGATGAGATTTTTGGAGAAAAATGTGAAAGCTCTTATATACAACCTACATTTATTACAGATTATCCAGTAGAAATGTCTCCTTTATGTAAAAAACACAGAAGCAATCCAGAATTAACCGAGCGTTTTGAGCTGATGATTAATGGAAAAGAGCTGGCTAACGCCTATACAGAGCTGAACGATCCGATTGATCAAAAAGAACGATTTGAAGAGCAGGCAATGCTTTCAGAAAAAGGAGACGATGAAGCCATGTTTATTGATTTAGATTTTGTACGTTCTTTAGAGTATGGGATGCCCCCAACTTCAGGAATGGGAATAGGCATAGACAGGTTGGTAATGCTTTTGACGAATCAACAATCAATTCAAGAGGTTTTGTTTTTTCCGCAAATGAAGCCAGAGAAGTTTGTTGGCCAAAAAGGGCCTGAACTCTCGGAAAACGAGAAATACATTTTTAATATTCTTTCAAAAGAAGGATCAATGGACTTAATCTCCTTGAAGGAAGCTTCAGGTTTATCGAACAAACAGTGGGATAAAGGCATTAAGGGGCTCGGGAAACACGGGCTCACAAAAGTAATCAAAACGGGAGATTCGCTTTTGGTTGAAGTAGTTGAGTAAGAAGACTAAAATAATAGCTCAATATCCAGCGACTTCAGAGGCAAGTATTTTTTCTTCTCAATAGATTTAATTCTAGCAATTAAATCTTTACCCTTGTCCATTCGAGCACAGACGATAGCGCTAACTTTTTCTGGAAGATAACCCAGCTTAAACCCCTTGAATGACACCTGAACAGCATTTTTGTAATAATGCGTATAATCTCGATCTAAATCAAGAGCAACTCCCTTTGAAAGGTGATGATAAATGTAAATCATGTCGAAAGATGACAAGTCCATCACACGAGTTAAAATACCTAGCTCTGGGATATTACGGTCGGGAATTGAAGCTGCTAAATTGTTCATAGAATGATTGTTATGCACTTTTTAATGTTTTGATGGTGTTGAAGGCGTAGTTCTTTAATGTTAATGGATGCCCCAGCTCCTTTATCAAGTCAACCTCACAAACAGAATTTGTATTGGAGACAATGTGTTCAGATATTAACCCGTATATGTCTAGATCATGAACGGAAGACAAGATGCCCATTAACCGATTGAGCTCGTAAAAATCAATACAAATGGTTGTGTGGAATCGATTATTATTTTTTTCTATTTCGCATTCCAGAAGAAGACCGTCATCATTTTTTTCAAAGACTATGTAGTTAATGTGGACGGATTCATATCCTAATGTTAAACTTCTTTCAAGAAGTGATTTTACTTTGCTCATATCGTTTGTATTAATTGCACGATACAAATTTGCGACAGAAGTACGTAATCTAATTACGTAGTGAAAAATCAAGACTTAAAGAAGCGTGTGGAGATTAATTTGCCCTTTAAATATTGATGTTTCGCCAATCACTTTCCAATTGATACAGCCCCGTCATAATTGATAAAAGACGTTTAAAAATCAGAAGATTATGCGGACTTAACATTTTTGGATGACTAATAAATTGAACATAGTCGTTGTCGTTAATGAAGGAACAGTATTGTTTCAGTTTTGGCAGAGTTAATAGCTCAATAGAAAGCATTTCCATGTGCTTATCATAATCCGAAGGTTTCTCATTACTAACAAATTCTACTCCTTTTCCATCTCCATAATTTTGGCCATGCTTTATTCGCCATAGAATTTTTTTCATCATCCGGTTTGTTAAAGTGTCAGCCTCTACGGCCAAACTGCTAATGGGAAACTGTAAGTATTTTCCGTCTGGGGACTTGGAATCTACTTGATTGTTAAACCGATAGGGAAAAGAATTGGGTTGAATCGAGCTAAAGTCAAAACTCAAAGCGTTGGTATTTCTGCGGCTTCCGCCCAGAACACTGAAATCCGCAATAATGTTGTATTTATCAAAAAGCTTCGCGAAATCACTGAATGGTTGAATTGACCAGCCGCCAGCGCGATATGCATTAATTGAAAATGTTGCGGTTGAATTCTGAAGCATTTTGGAGAGGCAATCCATAGACTGGTCAAATGCTTCTGTCCTTTGTTGTTCTGTTAATGAATGAAATCGGTATTTAGAAAGATCCTGAAGGCTCCAAGTATTTAATTCTGCGTCATAGCTTGCGTCAAGCCAATGTGGATGAACGTGCGGGTAGATACAGTGGCCGCCATTTAAAAGCCGCACCAGCTGTTTTTGAATCAGTTTAAAATCTGTCGCAGCTTTTGGCGCTGTGCGGGCAGCTTCTTTTAATCGAACGAGATATAATGTGTCAACAAAAAAAATTCCGTGCAATTCGAATTTTTCCAGTAAAGCAACTACTTTGTTCGTAGGTTTTAACAGGCAGTTCTCAACACTGCCGCTGTTAGCGCCTAAAAACAATTCGTAATCAAATGTAAACAGCATCTTTTTGCTTCGCATCACAGCCTATTTATTCGGAAAAAATACAATTCTTTAGTGATACATGTCAAGGATGTTAGAAACAATGGTTTTAATTCGTGTTACGTATGTTTTAGGCTTAAGGATTTTTACTTGTGACCCGTAACTTAAAATAGCCATATCAAATTCGGGAGTAGGATACAATTCAAAAGAAAAGAGAGCCCCGTCCTCAGTTGTTTTTATTAGTTTTTGCGAAGAATGAAGAGGCTGAGAATTGAGATATTGCATTAAAATAGAGTTTGCATAGAGCTCTATTTTTTCCGGTTTTTTGTCATCCAACGTGGTAACACCAATAGTGTATTTAAAATAATTATCAGCACTGAATGTGTCCTGAGGAATAAAATAGGATTCACTAACGATGAGATCACGAATTCTGTCTAAACCATAGGTGATGACTTTGTTTTTTTCCTCGCAATAACCAATTAAATACCATCGATTTCGGTATTCTTTTAATAAATGCGGATGAACAACCCTTTCTTTCCACCCTTCAGACTTAGCGGCTTTGTAGCTTTTGTATTTAAAGCTGACTCTTAGTTTTTCTTTAATTGCTTTTAAAAGAGGTTGCAAATGCTCTCCACCACTAGTAGACACAGTAGTCTCAAATTGCACAAACTGATCAACCGCGGTATCTTGAATATTACTTGAAATATTGACACGATCAAGAATTTTTTCAATGGCAAATTCTACTTTTTGAAAAACTTCCACACCTTTAAATTGTTCAAATATGTTTGCTGCAAATTTTATTGCGTCAATATCATCTTCACTCAAAGGAATGTTTTCCAAGCTATAATCAGGGTCTGTGTAATGATATCCTTTTTCGCGCTTTATATATTTTATCGGCGCATCGTGTTCCATACGCATAGCGAAAATGTCCTTTTCAATGGTAGATTCTGATATATGAGCACCATGCATAGAGCCGTATAAGTTTTCCTCGCATAATTGTCTCAAGTTCTCCTTAGAAGGGAAGGGGTTATATTGATTTCTAATGGCGCGGTCGATAATACGATACCTTATTTGTGCATTTTTTACGGAAGGCATAAATTCTGTTTAAACAATGATACGAAATTGACCTGAGTGTTGCGCTAATAGAATTATGTAATAAGGATGTCTCACACCTATAGATGATCTTCGTCTATGTATTTTAACCGTTCGTAGACAATAACAGGCATTAAGGCAAATGGGAGGCAACCGATTAACAGTTTTTATCGTTATATTCAGAGAGTATTGACTATTCATTGCGAACCAAAACCATTTTTTGATGAGAAAAACACTGTTTTTTCTTACGTTATTTCTATGCCTCTTTTCCCTATCCTCAGCGATAGGGCAGGGAACTGCTATTTCTGAAAAAAAGCAAAAAAACAGCGTAAATCTTAAAACCAAAAATCATTACGAAGTTAAATCAGTGAAAAATCAGCCCAAAATTGCACTGGATAAATCACTAGGTACGCTCGGAGTTGATAAATTTAGTGTTGCATGTTCACAGTCACGGCATGAGCTTGAAAATGAAATTAAGCTTTTGAGAAAGGCTATTAGAAAAGAGCAGGAAATGAACAGGGATGTTTCTGCGTCTAAAAAGTATCTCAAGACATTAATATCTCGAAAAAAAACATTGAAAAAACACAATCAAAAGAGTGCTAAAAAGCCTTATTTACTATGACGTCTAAACAATTCCAGGTATTGCATGTTTGGATAATTTTCATTTTGTCAGTTTTATCTACAAATCTATTTGCTCAAACCCCTGTAGATAATCCTTGCCCAGCATCTTCTCCACCTGCGGCAGCAGAGTGGCCAATTAATGGAAATTGTTTTTCGATGAACACAAACGGAATGTCAGCACTATTTGACCCGGGATCATGTAATTCGGGCTTTAATGATGATGCTTGGGCGTGGTTCACGGGTGACGGAAACAACATTACCGTTGAATATACACCAGCTGCTAATCGAGACGCTGTAATGCACGTGTTTTCAACTACGGCCCCTTGTAGCGTAACTCCGCAGGGATGTTCTGATAACGGTGGTAATGGAGTTGTAGAAACAGTAACACTAAGTCCGTCAGTTCTGGGAATGGTTTATTTTGTGCGCGTTCAACGATGGGCCAGTAATAATAACATGACAGGTACACTTTGCGTTACTACTGCTGGCTCAGGTGGTGGCGGTGGTGCTGGTGATGATTGCGGAAACCCAACGGT
>JABJPZ010000069.1 GCA_018663635.1 Crocinitomicaceae bacterium | reverse complement strand
TGTTTCATTTCACGCGTTGTCACAATAGCTAACGATAGTCCTTTTTTTCCAGCTCTCGCCGTTCTTCCACTTCTGTGCGTATAATATTCTTCTTTGTCTGGTAGCTGATAGTGGAGCACAAAAGCCAAGGATTCAATATCAATTCCTCTTGCAGCCAAATCTGTAGCAACAAGGAGCCTTAATTGTCCATTTTTAAATGCCCTCATTACCTTGTCACGTTCTTTCTGTTTTAAATCACCATGAATACCGTCTGCTGAAACGTTTTTCGCAATGAGTTGCTTGGCGAGCTTTTGAGTGGCGACTTTAGTTTTACAAAAAATAACACCACGATCTTTTGGTCGGGACTTCAAAAATTGAAGGACAACAGCAAGTTTTTCCAACTCATCAGCAATTACAAATTGATGGATAATATTCTTATTTACTACATTTCTTCCACTAATCTCTATCCTATGCGCACCAGAGGATAGATGCTCGTCAACGATACGTTTAATTTCTAATGGTATTGTCGCCGAGAATAGCCACTTGGACTCAACAGAAGCTAGGAAGCTTAGAATTTCATCCAATTCATTTTTAAATCCCATGCTCAACATTTCGTCTGCCTCATCTAAAACAATCGTTCTAACATTGTTCAGGTCAATCGCTTTTCTCTTTACTAAATCGATTAATCTGCCTGGGGTTGCAATCAGCACATGGGTTGGCCGACTTAGCGCCCTTATTTGTCCTTCTATTTGAGCTCCACCAAAAACAGCTTCACAGAAAATCTTTTCAGTATACTTTGTGAATTTGAAAAGCTGTTTCTTTACTTGTTGACTTAGCTCTCTGGTAGGACACAATACCAAAGCCTGAACAGATGCTAATTTGGGATTGATTCGATGCAACAAAGGCAAACCATATGCAGCCGTCTTTCCCGTTCCCGTGTGTGCCTGTCCAACCAAGTCAATGCTGTCATTTAAAAGAAGTGGTATGACTTTCTTTTGAATTTCCGTAGGCTCTACAATATTTAATTCAGCCAGTCCTTTAATATAATTCGGACTTACGCCTAATTGCTTGAAATTTTCCAATTCTTGTCGCTTTTATTTGGCAAAGGTAGACTGAATTGGTTTGTTTTCACATTAATTTATTCAATCTAAGTAATGCTAATGTCATTTACTTTGATTCAACAAACTAAATTGCCTTTTCAATTGTTAGAGGGTTAATTAAAATGTTAAATTGATTACATGAGTTCAAAACGTGGTAAAATAGGTTTCGCCTTCCAAAAATATGAAGCGCCTGATCAAACGCCTTTTGACCGTCTATTTGATGTTTTCAAAGAATTAATTACGCATACTTCTGGTGATTTGGAAGAGGCGTTAGAATGGCTAGATACATTAGATAAGGAATACGGACTGACAACTTCGAACTACAATCTAGAAGATTTTGTAGAGGACTTAAAGGCTAAAGGATACATCAGAGAGGAAATGAAGCCCGACGGAACTGGAAACAGAACCATTACAGCCAAAACCGAACAAGCCATTCGGAAAGGTGCTTTGGAACAAATATTTGGAAATATCAAAAAAAAAGGAACTGGAATTCATAGAACCAAATCAAGTGGTTCAGGAGATGAACACACAGGAGATTATCGTCCTTATCAATATGGTGACGGGTTAGATTCTATTTCCATGACAGAAAGCATTCGAAATGCGCAAGTGAATAATGGCGTGTCTGATTTTAATTTAACAGAAAATGATTTGGTTGTTGAAGATGTTCACCACAAATCACAAATGAGCACAGTCTTAATGATTGACATCAGCCACAGTATGATTTTATATGGAGAGGATCGAATTACTCCAGCAAAAAAAGTAGCCATGGCATTAGCTGAATTAATTACCACTAGATATCGTAAGGATTCTTTAGATATTCTGGTTTTTGGTAATGACGCCTGGCCAATTACGGTAAAAGAGCTTCCTTATCTTAATGTCGGACCTTATCATACGAATACGGTTGCAGGGCTTCAATTAGCGATGGACTTATTGCGACGGAAAAGGAATACGAATAAGCAAATTTTTATGATAACAGACGGAAAGCCAAGCTGTGTCAGAATGCCTGATGGAACGTACTACAAAAACAGTAATGGATTAGATCAGTTCATTGTTAACAAATGTTATGTTATGGCTGCACAAGCTAGAAAATTACACATTCCTATCACTACCTTCATGATAGCAAGAGATAATTATCTGCAATCGTTTGTAGATCAATTCACAACACATAATAAAGGCAAGGCATTCTATACAGGCCTTAAAGGTTTAGGTGAAATGATTTTTCAGGATTACGAATCAAATAGAAAAAAAAGAATTAGATAAATGCAAAACAAAGTCAAGACCTTAGGTGAACTCAAAAACGCTGGATACACTTCTAGAAGCATAAAGGATGAATTACGCGAAAATTTAATTAAGGCACTTCAAGCGGGAAAGGATTCATTTACAGGAATTCATGGTTATGAGCAGACCGTCATACCAGAACTGGAAAGAGCCATATTATCCAAGCACAACATTAACTTACTTGGATTGCGCGGCCAGGCCAAAACCAGGCTGGCAAGACAACTTACTCATCTATTGGACGAATGGATGCCAATCATTGAAGGTTCAGAGATTAATGATGATCCGATGTCACCTATAAGTAGATTTGCAAAAAATCGAATAGATGAAATGGGCGAAAAAACGCCCATCTCATGGGTACACAGAACAGATCGTTTCTTTGAGAAGCTAGCAACACCTGACGTTACTGTTGCTGATCTTATTGGTGACATAGACCCCATAAAAGCAGTAAATCTGAAATTGAGCTATGCCGACGATAGAGTCATTCATTTTGGAATGATTCCGAGAGCAAACAGGTGCATTTTTGTGATTAATGAATTGCCAGATTTACAAGCAAGAATTCAGGTTTCTCTTTTCAATATTCTGGAAGAAGGCGACGTTCAAATCAGAGGATTTAAACTTAGAATGCCGCTTGATATGCAATTTGTATTTACAGCCAATCCCGAAGATTACACCAACCGAGGAAGTATCGTCACACCGTTAAAAGACCGAATTGGGTCCCAAATTTTGACTCATTATCCTGAAAGTCTCACAGTCGCCAAAACAATTACCGGTCAAGAAGCTACAGAGAAAGAATTGCGCTCATGCAACATTTCTGTTCCAGAATTAGCGAAAGATTTGCTTGAACAGATTGGCTTTGAAGCTAGAAAGAGTGAATACATCGATCAAAAAAGTGGCATTAGTGCGAGAATGAGTATAACTGCTTATGAAAACCTTATTAGTACTGCAGAACGACGAGCTATACTTCAGAATAACAGCAGTACAACACTTCGTTTCAGTGATTTCATGGGAGTAATTCCTGCTATAACGGGCAAAGTTGAATTGGTCTATGAAGGAGAACAAGAAGGTGCAGATTTTGTAGCGCATCATTTAATTAGTCAGGCTGCTAAAACTTTATTTACAACCCTATTCCCAAAAATAGAAAAACTGGAGAAAGAAGAAGTCGAAGGTGTTTACGATGGTGTCTTGGCTTGGTTTTTTGAAGAAGGTAGATTTGAATTATTGGATGACAGCACAGATAAAGACTATCAGAAAAATTTATTTCGTATACAACCGTTGGATCTATTAATCAGAGAATTTCAACCAAATACATCCAAGCAATCCATAAATTTCACAAAAGAGCTAATTTTATGGGCTTTGGTTGAGTACAAAAAACTAAGTAAAGAGCGCATAACAGAAGGATATAGTTTTCAGGATCTTTATGGCAATTTTATTAAAGAGCTTTAAAAATTCTTCAAGATGCTTTATTAAATATGAAAAAGAACAAAGTTCTACCTGAATGCAATGGTTCAAAATGAGCAGATTTATACCGAGATTGTTTGTTTAGAAACCGTTGATACATTCTATCCATCGTAAAACCGTCTACTGGTTTTTATATTCATTCAAGAAAAAGAATGGCTAAAAAATAAATCAAACTCATTCGGATAACGAACTGATTTCATATAAACAGCTAGATTCAGAAATCAACTATTTATTGTCAGAGCTACTGTTTTTTTTAGTTCGCACTTTACCATTAATCATTACTTGTCGATTTGGACCAACACGAATTGGGTAGTGAAATTTGCCGGGCTGAACTAATATTTCTACCCAATCCTGACCTTCAACTTGGTTTTCAACAGCAAATCCAATAACAGGTCCAGGCTTCTTAGCTAATTGGGCTCTTCCAGGATCATTAGAAGTAGTGAGATAATCACCGCCTTTGATTAATGGTTGATCTGCGGCAATTTTCACTATTGTGCGACCAGCTAATGCGACTGGCGGCCCAGATTTTGGGCTATTTAGCACCACAGATGGATTTTCGGAAACAACACCCACAATCAATGGATCATAACTGCTTTTACTCAATTGGTATATATTCTCACTACCTGGTTGGTAAGAAATTATCATCCCCGGTTCATAAGCTTCCGTATTTAAAGCGAAATGCTCTGCCAAATCTCCAACTTCATACATGGAGTTAGCGTAAATTCTACCCTCGGCAGAAATTTCACCCTCTTGCAAAGCCGAAGTATATTCATAGTAAACGGTAGCTTCAATATTAGTCAATTCAAAATGATCTTCAATCCATCCCCACTCATCGTAAATCTGAAATTCAACAGTTTGGTTGCCAGTGAAATTCCAGCTTAAATCTTCTACAGCAAAGTTCCAGTCGAAAGATCCGCCACTGAATGATAATCCAGAATTAGTAGCCCAACCGGCGGTATTCCCACCAATTTTAACATAAACATGACTGTCTTCATCGTAATCGTCATCATATCCTGTGCAATTGAATGAAATGGCCTTTACTGTGAAGGATGACGCTCCTGCTGGCAAATCTAATGTTCCCATGTTCCATGTAAAAGTATAATTATCGACAGTTGTTAATGTGGTAACATCACTTCCATCAAGGAATACCTTAGAACCGCGTTTTGTAATAGCAGAAGCCGCTGGAGCACCAACTCTCAAGTAACCTTGGTCAATTTGAACATTTCCTTGAATATCAACTTGATCATCAGGAGAAAACGATGCACCTATTGCTATCTGGCCATCACTTTCCATAATCAACTTTGTGCTTCCATTTGTCTGCAGACGAAAAACATCTTCGCCAGTAGGCGCATCTACATGAAGCTTTGAATCTGGAGCTGGTGTTCCAATACCAACATTTCCAGCACTCAGAATTCTAACTTGCTCTATATTATTTGTCCTTAACACTAAATCAACAGCATCCGTAGTGCCCAAGAAGTTTGTTGCAGAAGAAGTACCTTCATTGCCTAGCAAATCCCAAGAATCACCAGCTAGATTGAATCGACTCCAAGAGCTACCATTCCAGTAATAATAGCCAGGTGTTACATTATTCGGCGTACTACCAGCCGTGGCGGTATTAAAAACAAGCAGGCTAGTGGCAGGCGCTGTTATTGGCGATGCGGAATTACTTGCCGACAAAGCCACACGTGGAATCAACAGTCCCTTACTGCTTTCCTCAATATCTAACATTGCCGAAGGATCAGGTGCACTTCCGGTCGTGTTTATACCAACATTTTGACCGTATATCGTGCTTTGCAGAAATACAAAAAGAGAAAGCAGTAATCGCTTCAATACGAATAGACAAGAGTAATTCATGGCAAAAGTTGTTTTAGTAATCGTAGGTATGCAGGTGGTTTAACTAAAACAGCTGTAATTTACTAAATAACTTTATTATTATACTATTTACGACTCAATAGTTAAATATCGTTATCGCATCATTCTCAATGCGCTCTCTTATTGGCAAAGATAATTTTCAAGAAAAGCATTAATTCACAATTTTAATGTTGCGTTGGTTCTTCCAATGAATGGCGTCACCAAGGTCATGACTTCTAATTTTTATTGCTTCTAAATATACATTTTCAACATCATCAAAAAGTAGAGCTTTTCTATAGTCAGGCTTTCTAACTTTTATCTTTATATCTTTCATTTTAAGCCCATTAACATGCCTTACATAAAATCCCCATGCAGGCAACTCCCCAAACATTGAAAACTCAGGATATGCTGCAATTTGTTCTGGAATTTTATTGATCCTACTTAGCGGGACATAAGCCAATCCTTTGTTCCCTCTACCCGGATAGCTAATCTTAATACCTTCTAAAGTGATATCATTTACCGTGTGGCCAGGAATCCCGGTAATTGAGGCTGGAAATGTATTATGAAAAAAGGGAAGTTCGGGACCTCTTATTTTATAATCCGTATCTGGTCGACCAAAAGGAATCACAACATTCATATTTCTGATTGTAACATTCCTTATCGTTCCAGGAGGGCGGTAATCCAACCTTTTTCCGAGTCGTATAAAGAGTGCATTTCCAGTATTTTTTGCTTTCACACCATCTATGAGTATATTCTCGAGAATTCCTCCGCCATCACACTCTAGAGCAACCGCAGAGCGAAATGTGTCGAATACTTTAATTTTCTCAATATGAATATTTTTAAAACCACCTCTAGATGCCGTACCGAACTTAATGGCACTAGCGCTCGACCGAATTTCACAATTGGCAATATAAATACGATTACAATAAGTTGAGGTGTCTTGAGCCAGATTGTACGATTTTAAACAAATACCATCATCAGAACTATTAATGGTAGAGTTGGTAATGCGCACATTTTCACAATCTAAAATGTCGATTCCATCATTGTTCCAGTATGTATCACTATCCACATATATGTCATCAATAAATAGATTCGTACAGAGATCATAAGATTGTACCCAACTTGCACAATTCCTAATCGTAACGCCTTTTACTTTAATGTTGCTACATTTTACGAATTCGATTATTTGAGGTCTCAGGGTTACCATTGGCCTCTTCTCAGGAAAAATATAATCAGAGCTATCAATTTCCCCAACATAAAAAAGGCTGTCTATGTGCAATGCTAATGACAAACCTTGACCGTCAATCACTCCTTTTCCAACAACAGATATATTGGTTGAAGCATCCGCCATAATTAGAGCCTTCCACCGATTTAATTTTACATAATCAGCTGGATTTGTGCTTCCTAGCAATTTACTCTTTTTACTTAAATAGAGCTCAACACCTGTTTTTAATCTGATACTACCGGTTAAAAAATTCCCCTTCGGAATTAGCACTCGACCACCACCGTTTGCATGCGCCGTGTCAATCGCCCTCTGGATTGCCATTGTGTTAAGCGTTATTCCATCCGGAATGGCACCAAATCGGGTTACATCATACACTTGAGAATAATTAATTTGCTGTAAAAAAAAGACTATTAAGAAAGTAAAATACAGCTTCATCACACTTAATTCAAAGTTTAATTTATCCTGTGCAATTTAGACATTTACCTGTAATATAAAATATTCAATAACTACTTCATTTAGTACAAATAAACGTTTCAAATTTTGCAGACATCGACAATTCTATTAGATTTAATTACACTTCTAAAAGCACTCATATCCGATAATGGGAAATCAGCTATTTGCATCATTTTTTTTACTTATCAGTATCTTAGCTTGTAATTCTTCAGCTAATTATCCACAAACATGCACCTGCAATTCTACTTTTACAATAGACAAAGCTCCAGGCATGAAAATGGCTCTACTTGCATCTAGAATTAACTCGATGGAAGAGCTACAAGAAATCATCGAAATCAATTATTACAATAATTTTAATCGAGATACAAGCCATCGTGATACTGAATCATTAGTTCGTTTAAAGCATTGCAGTAATGGATTAGAAATAATCAGTGAATTGAAAGCCGGCATCAGTCAAAGCGATATTCTTAACGCCCGAAACGGTAGTTTAACAGATCAGCTTGCTCTCTTATATGACTCCCCATTTGCAATTGCCAATAGAATGGAAATCAATAAAGTTTATTTATTAGCGAGAATAAAACCCGATTTATTTGGGGAAGGGGACGTCGCTTTTTACGATTTAGCTTTGGCTTCGGTAAAAAACATTAACACGAAAGACCTAGCTTATATACACCCTAGAGATAGCAGCGAAAAAGGTTTTTTAAATACATTTAATCACATCACGGCACAGGCCTTTATCACTTCTTATTTTTCCGAAAATTTAGCTGATTTTGTTGCCGATGTACACGAGCTTCACAACATGCCTGAATTAACTTCTGGACGCTTCACTGCCGAACAACTAAATGCGCCAGATGATAATCCAGTAGACAATTATGTGGACATGATTAACAATGAGTGGGGGCAAGAACTTGGCAAACTACTTAAAAAACGTTATTTCATAAATAGAAACACAACCTGGACACCCAAATTATTGGCGCGCTATATGAACGACATTCAGTATTATTATAGTTGGGCTCTTCAAATTGGCTTTAAACCGTTCACAGAAGAAGATGTAGAAGTCATTCGCTTTTCCAAAAAAATTAATTTAATTCAGGAGGGAGTGCCAATGGTTAACTCTTGATTTTAATTTTTATCCTGGATAATATAAGATAGACCAGTCTCTAAAACAACACTATCGACTTCGTATTCTTCAATTATTTTCTTAGCACCAATAATTTTCCAATCAATTACCTTTTTCAACCAATCATTTTCAACTTTTGAATTGGTCAATGTTGCCTCAAGCATAATTGCTTGACGAAAATCGGCATGGAGAAATCGCACTTCTGACAAATTGGCTTTTGTAAAGTTTGTTTTAACAAACTTGGTTCCAAAAAGGTCTGAACCTTTCAGGTTAGAATCATTAAACATTGCACCACCCAAATCAGCATATTGAAAAAAAGAGCCTTGCAAGTCAGCTTTAATTAACTGTGTATTGCGCATATATGCACCATTAAATACAGCATATTTTAAATATGCGCCATTCATAACTGCCCAGCTAAGATCGGAATGGCTTAAGTCAGCTTCCAGCATCTGCGCATTATTCAAATTTGCAGCGCGAAAATTAGTGTTTTGAAGTTGAGCTCTATTTAGGTTCGCATTACATAAATTAGCATTTTCTAAGATCGAATTACTCAAATCAATTCCACTTAAATCAGCACCTTCTAGATTAGCTCCAAGCAGATCAGAACAAGTAAAAAGTACATCTGATTTAATTTTCATAAACGTAATAGAATCCAGGTCCATAATCGATAGCGCTAGCAATAGCTGGCCACGTTCCGGACTAAATTCTTTAGTTGTAAGGCTATCACTCAAGTAATACTTATATGGTTTAAGCGCAATACTTAATCCCGCAATACGCTCAATTAACGGATCGCTCAATCTGCCGTTCGAATCCGATTCCAACTCCATCTCAGCTCGAATCAAAACAGCATTTATCAATTCACTAAAGTTTCTATTCTTAAATAATGAGATAATCTGCCCCTGTTCTTCAATGATATTCTTTTGCTTTTGATTAATCACAATTTGTTCCTCAACCTGACCATTAATAATCAAATGACCAATCACAGAAGCACTTAATCCGAGCCCAAATACAAGTGCGATTAACTTTAGCACTGTTAACCCGGAATTTCTTGATGTTTCAGAAATTTGCTTTTTACCAATCAATCGAATAATTACAGCTTGCTTATTCCATATATTGAGTAATAAAACGAAAACCAAGAGCAGTGATGCGAAACAAATAATCCCAATCCAAAAAGAATAATTTTCATCCACATAAGGAAGTCGAAGATAAGCCGAAGTCCAACCAAAAGTTACACTTAAAGCAATAACGACTAATAGCCCCAATTTCCGTTTCATGCGGCAAAGATAGCCTTCTGCAGTAATTGCTATATCTGGTTATAAATTAAAAATTGAATGCTCCATAAAATTTCAGCTATTAATAGTCAATATTCCTTACTTTCATTCCATGAAACCTATGCATTTTATTTATTGCTTTATCGCTTTCTCTTTAGTTTTAGAGCTGGGGTGTGAAACCCAAGTCCACCAAAAAGTTGAAGTGAAAGAAAACAACTTCTACCCGTCGTCAAAGCCAGGAACTCGCTGGTGGTGGTTTGCTACAGAAATAAAAAAAACGGACGTAAAAATTCAGCTGGATTGGGCAAAGAAAAATAATTTTGGAGGAGTAGAAATTGCCTGGGTCTATCCTTTGTATCGATATGAGGCCATGTACGCCAGAAGTTACGGTCGATATTATCCGAAAGACACCAGTGCACAAAAATGGTTAAGCAAGGATTGGTCTGAGATGGTTACTTACACCAAACTGTATGCAGATTCAATTGGACTGTTTTGTGATTTTACTTTTGGCAGTGCTTGGCCAGTAGCTGGCAGTAATATGGATGCAGAGCATGCCACCAAAATCTATGGCGATTCGAGTTTCAAACAAGAGCTCACTTTTGCTTGGTGTTGGCCCGATACACAAATGGTAATTAATCACCTAGATAGTAATGCTTTCAATCAATTTGCTCAACCGGTAGGAGAGGCCTTAAGAGAAGCCCTAAAGGGATCTAAATCGGCTTTTTTCACCGACTCTTGGGAAATCAAATTAAATGCAACCAATAAAATTTGGACAGATGGCTTTGAAGCGTCTTTTGCAGAAATTTTTGGTTATGATATTATTCCGTATATGGAAAAAGGACTAGACTCTTTCCCAGATGTAAGGTACGATTACATGCTGCATTTAGACCAATACGTTACGAACGGATTCTACAAGCCATATGTTAAAAAATGTAAAGAGCTAGGAGCTTGGTCCAGGGTTCAATGTTTAGCAGCTCCAACCGATGTAATGACGACCTATTCTTTAGTAGATATACCAGAAAGCGAAGCGATGCTCAATAACCCTAATTACTCTCGTATCGTAAGCTCTTCCGCATGTTTATCTTCGAAAAGGCTGGTTTCTAGCGAAACATTTACTTGCATGTATGGCTTCCCCTCCACGTATTTAAGAAAAGAACAAACCGCAGACCTTAAATTGGTAGCAGACGCCTTGTTTGCCCAAGGAGTCAATCATCACATTTATCATGGAATGCCCTATAATCCTAAAGGTGTTGATAGCATAGACTTTTTTGCGACAACCTATTTTGGTCCTGGTGGTAGTTTAGAACCTGAACTGCCATCCTTTAATTTATATATGGAGAATGTAGCCGGGATTATGCAAAAAGGTCAAACTTATAGTGATGTAGCGGTTTACGTACCGTATGAAGACGGTGTTATGAAAGGTGCTTATCCACCTGAACGCCAAAGAGTTTGGGTTTGGGGAGAATATGAGCTTCGATACGTCTTTCCACCAGAAGAGCTAGAAGGTTATCACCCGCTATGGATAAATCGACATTTCTTGAATGAATCCGATTATGTTGATGGAAAACTAAAAGTAGGAGATGCTACCTTTTCTTTGCTTTATATCGATGTTAACTATATGGATATACGCGCACTACAACGTGTGCTAGAATTGGCAAAAATGGGCTTGCCCGTCTGCTTGAAAAATAATCCTTCAGAACCTGGAATGCAAAAATCCAAAGACTATCAAGACATGCTACAATCGCTTATTGGTCTTGGTAATGTTTCCAAAGAATTGAAGCAATTAATAAAACACAAACCGCTGCTCTCTGGAGATATGCTGCCAGAATATTGGTGCAGAGTAGGGGGTGATGGGGCACATTATTTATTCCTTGCTCATCCATTATCAAAAGGATTGAAATACCCGATTTATTCGGGCCAATCAAAAATTGACACCCTTATGAAGGTACCGTTAAAAATCAGCGTAAATAATGTGGCTATTAATGAAATAATCGTATTCAAACCTTACCAATCCGTTATACTTAAAATAGGGCCAAATGGAGACCTAGATTATCTGAATATAGAATTTGTACCTAAGGACCCAATTGTTAGAGAACGAGAAAAACAACGGATGAATTTCTAAAAGTTGGCTGTTTAAGAAATATTTAATGGACAAGATTTGCAGGGGCTGCCTTTACGTTTGTACTTTTCACAGCACTTTTTCTTTCTCCCATTTTTCTTTTTAGTAGAAATTGAGAGATTACCATCTTTACTAGGCAATGAATAAGGCAGAGGCTGTATATTATTAAGAATCATTCCAAACAAAGATAAATTTAGAATCGAAATTGGTCAATACCTTGTTTAAGGTATTTCATTGTATGTCAAGAAAAATAGGAATCTTTAGTAACCACGTGAAAATAAAAAATTGCATATAAAACAATTTAAAAAGTATCTTAATGAAATAGTTACACATTTACTGCAATAAGATGAAGCTAATTTTATTGACATTTTTCATAGTTATGCTAGGATTTTGCACGCTTAGTCAATCTTCTTTGCTCGATAGCCTTGATAAACAATTGACTGTGGCTGAAACTCCTGAAGGAAAAGCTCAGGCTTTTTACAAGCTAGGTATATATTATGCTGATAGCATGCAACGTTACAGAGCTATTGATCATTTCTTAAAATCTTATGACTTCTATGAGAAAGCAGCAGATACAGCTAATATGGCTAAAAACTGCAGTATCGTTGCATCCAATTATTGGTTCTTGCGTGACTACGATGAAATGTTAAAGTATGGACTAAAAGCACTAAAACTACTAGAGGTAAGTGGCAATCAAATTGAAATTGGTGAAGCTACAAACTACGTAGCTTTTATTTATTTAGAATTAAGCCTTTACAACAAAGCTAAAGATTACTTAGATAGAGCTTTGGATATTTCTCAAAAGCTAAATGATTTTAAATTAAAAATGCACGTTCAGACAAACATTGGACATTATTGTCGTTCCAAAAAAAACTATCTCACCGCAGTTAAATGGCAGGATGATGCCCTATTAAGCTGCAGACAACTCAACGATGACAACGAATTGATTGAAATACTGATTAGTGCAGCCTCTGCGCACAGTTACTTGAGGGACTGGCAAAAATCATTGGATTATCTTCAAGAAGCTTTTGTACTCAATGAAAAAAGGGGCAACAAGGAATACAAAGGCTATCTACTTGGAGAAATTGGTGGCTATGAGTTCCGAATGAAAAAAACAGGAATTGGCATTGAAAAAATAAAAGAGTCTCTGTCTATTGCAAAAGAAATAAACAATTCGCCACTCATTCAAAGAGCTTCAAATAAACTGTCTCATATTTATTTTAACCTTGATGAATATGAATCTGCTTACCACTATTTATCACAATCAGTTGATGAAATGGAAA
The DNA here is from genome assembly GCA_018663635.1 of Crocinitomicaceae bacterium. Lineage (GTDB taxonomy): Bacteria > Bacteroidota > Bacteroidia > Flavobacteriales_D > Parvicellaceae > UBA10066. Next base: position 4,745 of record JABJPZ010000069.1, on the reverse strand, counting down.
AGATTAATGCATTAAGACAGTCTAGTGCGATTGCTGAAATGACCGCTCGATATGAAACGGAAAAAAAACAAGGTGTTATCGACCGCTTGCTGCAAGAACAAAAGTTTGAAGAAGCCCGTCAAGCGCATGAAGAGGCACTTTATGAAGCCGAAATTAACCAGAAACAAAACTTGATCTATTTTTCATTTGGTGCTATGTTTCTTTTAATCGTCTTAGTTATTCTCATAATCCGCAATAACAAGAATAAATCTAGAGCTAAAACGGCTATTTCAAGAAAAGAAGACCAAATAAAAGAGCAACGCGCAATGATTAGAGGTAAAGAAGGTGAGCGTCAACGTATTGCACAGGAGCTTCATGATGGAATCGGTGGTGCATTATCAATGATTAAAATGAAAATTGGGGAGTTAAGTCTTGAGCCTAGTAATGAAACTGAAATTGTTGAACTCTCAGAAGATATTAGTAGAGCCTGTAAAGAAGTGCGTTATATTTCCAATAACCTTTTGGCTGTGGATATTGAAGTAGATAGTTTAACCAACGCGATTCTAAGCTATATAGATAAACTGCTGCTAAATACGGATATCAAGGTTCATTTTGACCTTTTTCCGACGGCAGACATCAATGATTTAGATGAAAACGTAAAACACAATTGTTATCGCATCATTCAGGAGTTGGCGAACAATGCCGTTAAACATGCGGAAGCGTCAGAGCTGACAATTGGCATTATCCTTGATGACGAAGGAGGTATGCTCAGAGTAGAGGATAATGGCAAAGGGTTTAATACAAATGAAACTGTTGATAACGGACTCGGCTTAAAAAATTTAAATCATAGAATTAAAGCCCTCAATGGAGAATTGACTTTGGAATCAACACTTGGAAAAGGCAGCATTTTCCAAATTCAATTTCCTATAAAAAAATCAAAATTAGTAGAATGATCAAAATATTAATAGTAGACGATCATACCATGTTTCTTAACGGTCTTGCATCCTTACTAAAGAAAGAAAAAGACATAGAATTAATAGGGACCGCTGAAACGGGACATTTGGCAATTCAATTTATTAAGGAGCATAATATAGACGTTGTTATAAGTGATTTGAGTATGCCGGGAATGAGCGGGCAGGAATTGCTTCAAAAGATTCAACTCAACTACCCTGATGTTAAGTTCATCGCACTTTCTATGCACTATGATGGAAAAACTATTTCTGAAATCATCAAAATCGGAGCACGAGGATACCTGCCAAAAGATGCAGATAAAAAAGAGCTGCTTGAAGCAATTCGAGGAGTAGCGACAGGCGATACTTATTTTGGCGATCGTGCAAAACGAGCAGTTCTAAACGACCTAATCCCCGTTAAAGAACAACAAAAAATGGAAAGTTTTGCCGCACAACTTACTGACAGAGAAAAGGAAATCTTAGTATTAATAGCCGAAGAAAATACGCAGGAAGAAATAGCTGAAAAACTTTTTATCAGTTCAAGTACTGTGGTTTACCACAAGAGAAAATTGATGGCGATGTTAGAAGTAAAAGGGACAGCCGGTTTAGTAAGAAAAGCAGGAGAAATGGGGCTTCTAAAAAAATAGCACTAAATAAATATCACATTGCTAGAGTGGATCAATCCAGGTATTCCCCAGGCGTTGGGCTTCCTTGTTAAGAAAGCTCCGATAATGCAGATGAGCTCAATTGTTAATTGACCATTCTTTTCGATATGGGATAACAATTGTACAGAATGCAAGATAAAGAAAGTAGGTCTTATTGGTTCGAAAAAATAATTATCAAATAATGATGACTTTATGTCGAGATTGACCTTTGTATAAGACCAACAACTTAAATTTCTATTCAATGTTCTTTAGAACCTCAAAAATTATCTTGGTATAAAACCATTTTTAGTTGAAGCATTAACAAACCTCCATTCCTAGTCATAATTTCGATGCTCATATCGAAACTTCCGAATATTTTGAGAATACTACAGCATTGTAATCCCATCCAATGATACTGTGATAATGTAAGATTGGGATTAGGTTCAAATTAAAAATCTACTCATATGTACAGTGCTCAAAACTACACAAAAGGGTAGTGCATCGAAAGTGATTCCCAATTAATTTTACGGATGCAACCACTAAATACATTCTTATGAATAGAACAGAACGGAAATGGTTCCTCAGGCAACCAAAACACTTTAAGCTGGATTGTTTAAGATCGGCTATGGCAGAAAGCCTCGGAGATTTTATTGCTCTCGGCAATATATTACTTGACGCCTCAATATCGGAGGGAGGAATTTCATCAGAAGAAATTGACCAAATAAAAATAGTAAAGCTGCAATCATTTGTTCCTAAAATAGAGATATGAAAGATCGACTGAAAACACTTTTGTTGGAATACCACATTCAGATGCTTATATTGTTTTTTATCGCGTCCTTGTTAATTGTCATTGTTCTAGTGCCATTTATGAGTGAGGCATAACAAACCTCCGTTACCGGGAATAATTTCGATGTTCATATAGAAATTCCTCAGCTTTCAGAATACAATTGCAGTGCAGGAATGCTCCCGAAGGCCAAGTGAGAAAATCAGGTGAAGACGGAGATTCGGATCAGATAAAACTAAACAAATGTATAGGCAGCAGAACTACACAAAAGATTAGTGCATTGTGTATGGCCTTGGTCTAACTTTATACGTATTAACCAAAAACATCTTTTATCATGAAAGCACTCAACTACATTTTCGCCCTTGTATTAGTTCTGGTTAGCGCACAACCGACACTTGGAGCTATCAAAACATCCATTGTCAATGGAAGCTGGGATGATCCGGCAATATGGTCGCCAACAGGAGCTCCTTTATCAGAAGACACTGTAATCATAAACTCTAATGTTACTTGTTTTGGTATGCGGGTCGCATTTGCTGCCAATTTGTTTTGGGTTCAGTCTGGATCGTCCGTTTCGGGTGATTCTATTTTTGTTCTGAATGGAAGTTTCCTGATCGATGGAATGGTTGATCTTGAGGATTTTTCCATAAGCGGTGGAATAAATGATGTAAACAATGGGCAAATCAATGCCGATCTTTTTGCTACCGGCGGTGGTTTTACCAATTCAGGAACATTATCCGGAGACACCTTAGTAATTGGAGATGGGGACTTTGTGAATACGGGTACGGTAGAAGTTAATTTTTTAGTTTGCCCCCCTTCTCCTTATTTTACTTCCAATCATGGAATAATATCAGCCATGGATACCCTGCTTATTGTGGGAAAATTCACCAACCATAGCACTGCCTTTGTTTCTGCTGGTTGGCTACACACTTCTCTTGATGGAGATACCTTGTTCAATAATGGCGAAATAACAGCAATCAACTGGTTTCATGGATATGGAACTGCTACTGGAACAGGCGGAAAATATTGTGTCGAATTGTGTTTCAATAATTTGGATGCTATAACCGGAACCGTGGATGTATGTGACGCCACCCCTGGCGGAACTTGGCCCTGTGATATAAACATGGGCACAATAGCTTCTACCGTTACACTTTGTACAGCATCTCCTTGCTCTTCAGTAGGTATGGAAGATGAATTTCTTAAGACTCCGTTGGAATTATCGGTGTTTCCGAATCCGATGGTCGGATCCGGGAGAATAACGATAAACGGGCTGAACGGACAAAGCTTTGATTATAGCATTTACGACCTCAGTGGACAGCTGATCGATTATCAAAGAAACGTTTCGAATAGCCAAATTGAAATAAATGCGGCCAACTATCAAAGTGGCATGTATTGGTGTTCGGTTATGACTGCTAACAGGCGGTCCCAGGTGAAATTTGTTATTCAATAGATGCCAAAATAGTTTAAAACCATTACTAATTATTAAACAATCGAATACTATGAAAACAATTATGCTCTATACATTTCTGTTCATTTTTGCCTTACATGGGCTCAGCCAAAATGAATTTGCTGAAAACTGGCATTTTGGTGATTCTGTTAATTTGGATTTCACCTCCGGGATGCCAGTGGCCACCAGTAACTCTTCCATCTTCTCTTATGAAGGGTGTGTTTCTGTATCCGATAGGCAAGGCAATTTATTGTTCTATTCTAACGGAGGAAATATGTCCGTGTCCGATGCAAACGTCGGTGGTGTATGGAACAGGGATCATCAGGTCATGCCGAACGGTCAGCTGGTGGATACTGCGGGTTGTTATAGCTCAATTCAATCCAGTGTTGTAACACCAAAAGTAGGTTCTCAGGATCAGTATTATCTCTTTACTATGGACTGCATTGAGTCACAACAAACTTCATTAACTCACTACAAAGGTCTTCGCTATACCGTTGTAGATATGGCTTTGGATGGTGGTCTTGGCGATGTGACAAGTGAAAAAGGAATTCCTTTACTGAACGATCCAGGTCTTTTTCTTTCAGAAGGCATTGCCGCTACAGCCCATTCAAACGGGGATGATTATTGGTTAATAGTTCACTCCGTAGCACCTGATTCAATGAACCGCTTCTATGTGTATTCAATAAGCTCAACGGGAATTTCGGGACCAAGCATACAGGACCTGGGTGATTACACGTATGGACAAATGAAGTTCAACATAGATGGTAGTCGATTTTCAAATGGGTCTCATGTGTATGATTTTGATAAAACATCAGGAATCATCTCAAACCCCATTGATCTTGGATTGTCTGGCATCGGGAAGGCATTCTCAAATAGTGGTCAATACCTATATCAGACTGCTGCCTTCACACTTTATCAGTATGATCTTTTTGCGACAGATGTAG
>JABJPZ010000068.1 GCA_018663635.1 Crocinitomicaceae bacterium | reverse complement strand
CCGGGATTTGGTCCGCCTCCAGTGCTTCCAGTGGATGAAAATGAGCCTCCATTCGTCGATCCTCTCGATGCCATTCCTCCAATAGCGTAATTTCCTGAAATTGTACAATTGATTAATTGAATTGATGCTGAGGAATGATTGTAAATCCCACCACCAAATCCAGGTGTACTTCCACCGCCGCCGCCGCCTGTTAGTGCGCGCGGTCCTTCACAGCCAATAGCTTGGTTGTTTTTTAACGTGCTATTAATAATGGTGGCTGTACCGTGATTAGCAATTCCTCCGCCGAAACCGCCTCCAAGAAATGAGGTTTCATCGAGTAAATTAGCTACACAAGTAGAAATTTCACAATAATCTATGTTTAAAACACCTTCATTAAAAATACCGCCTCCATTATTTCTATCAGCAAACCCTTCTGTAACCTGTAGCTGAGAAAGTGTCAAAATGCCTCCAGTCAGAACATGAAATACCCTGTCAATGCTATCCGCATTAATAATAGTCGATTGGGCGCCAGCACCGGTAATCGTGATGTTGGATGTGATATCAAGATCACCGGTTAATCCTGTATTTTCATTAATTCCAATAATAGATAGTTCATATACTCCTGCAGGAATAGCGATAGTAGCAGCAGTCCCTCCTAAAGAGTTGGCTTCCATAATAGCCGCTCTAAGAGAACAGGAACCTGTGCCATCATCACAAAGTCCATCGCCTGGATTCGAATCTGGAGTATCGTTGATTGTTGTAACCGAAAAAGATTGTGCCTGACCAGAAAATAGAGACATCAGTACAATAATAGCCACAAGTGTGCAGTTTCGAAAGGTGCGTAAAATGGCATTCATGACTGTTCGATTAGTAGTTATGCTCAAAAGACGAATAGATAGGTCAGCGTTGCCTTGAAATTATGAAAAAACCTTTACATGTAGTAATTGTGCAGAAGATGATTTTATTTCTAAGTATTTTTCAAGAGTTACTAAGGGAAAATTTAATCGATATTAATTTGGTCTTATGTTATTTTTATTTAAAAAGTGAATAAAACGACTTTGATTAAGAATTAGGCAGTGTTTTAATTTACTGTAGTAATTATTTAAATTGGCATTGGGTGAATTCGAAAATTATTTGATTGAGGTTAATGGTGTTCAGTGCTTCGTAAATAATGCACATCATTGATAGGGAATACAAATATTAAAACAAGACCCTTTGTTCATTTTACTTTCTACGTCTATCGTACCATTATTTATCTCGATGTAGTCTTTTGCAATTGCCAATCCTAAACCTGACCCAGGAACATCAACCGCATTTTTAGCTCGGTGAAAGGGTTGGAATAAATTTTCTATTTCTTCTTCAGGAATGCCAATTCCAAAATCTCTTATTGCAATTTCAACAATATTTGCTTTATAATTTAAGGTAACTAATGGATTTTTTGTCGTAGAATACTTAAAAGCATTGGCAATAATATTAGTTAATGCATGACGCATCATTTTAACGTCAAATTGAAGCTTTCTGGGTGTCCCCAATGACTCAACTTCTAGATAACGTCCGTCTGATTGAATTTCCTTGAATTGCAGCGCTAAATCTGTGATGAGTTGAGTGATGCTCTGATTCGTTTTCGACACCGTCATTTTACCAGCAGAAACTTTGCCAAGAATGAGTACATCATCCATTAGTTCTGTCATTCGAATAATTTCTCTTGAAATATGACCAGTATATCGTTTCAATCGTTCCTTTATACTGGGTTCACTCTCATTTGCAACAAAATTTAAAAGATCGGAGTTAGATTGAATAATGGCTAGTGGGGTTCTGAATTGATGAGAAGTAACGGAAACAAAATGCGATTTCATTTTTCGCAAATGCTGCTCTTGGACCAGGGCTTTATTTAATTCAGCTGTTGTTTTTTCTAATTCATTATTTTGAGTCCGAAGCTCCTTGTTGTTTTGCTCAAGTTTAGCAGTTTGTTTACTAATCAGTTCTTCCAGATTTTTCTGATATTTTTGTAGTTTTTCTGTCGCCAGAGCTTGTTCCAGTTTTGTCGAAACCATTGCTGCCACTGTCGTGAGCATTTTAAAATCTTGTTCATTGAAAAAGTTGGAGTCCGGATGTTCAGAATCAATAACACCAAGAACAACTCCGTTAGAGATAATGGGTATCGTAATTTCTGAGAGTCTTATCTGGTCATCGATTATGTATCTTTCATCAGTACTGGTATCAGCAATATTTTCTCCAATACCATTTGAAAAAACTTGTCCCACAATTCCTATTCCTGGTGCTATTTTAATAGGTGCAAGGACCGAGTGGTCTTTGATATTCTTCGGGCCATAAGCGGCACGTTGAATAAGCATGCCCTCTTTTTCATCATATAAGTAAATGATACAGTCCAGGTAATTTAAAGCCGCAATTGCATTTTTTGTTACACCCCAAACGATATCATCAATTGTTTTGG
>JABJPZ010000067.1 GCA_018663635.1 Crocinitomicaceae bacterium | reverse complement strand
ATGTCCTTCAAACGAAATTGAAAGATCCACATAATGACTACCTAACAAATAATCAAAGGGCAAAATCCCCCAAATCATGCTGCCATAAAGAAATACTACAATCATAGACAATCCCATTAGATTTATATTCTTTCTGATCAAACCACTAATAAAAATATAGCTGGCTAAACCATAGATGATTCCACTGGCACGAATATGAAACACATCTCTGCTAAGACACCAAAGCCATAGTCCACCGATAAACCATATTCCAAAAAATACCCTCCATGCAATGTTCTTATAGAAATAAAACAGTGCCCATAATAACACAAACATGGCCGAAGAATTATTCACAATATGTTCATAGCTATAACTGTCATGAATGTAGGGGGAGAACAAAACGCCTAATAGCCCCATTCCTGTTCTTGGTTTCACACCGTAATGATATAAATTCAGAGCGTAATTCCAGTCAACCAACCATACAACCCAGCAAATCGACAAGAAAAGTAAAGGCACCCTAGTCGCCTTTAACATATCGCCAATATCTGTTCTTACATTTTCGGACATTCGAATATTATAGCAAGGAAATAATTACTTGATTCCACGTTCTTTTTTTATGGTTTCATAGGCATCCTGAATCTTTTGAAATTTCTCCTTCGCACCGGTTTGAAACTCCTCACCCAAATGCTGCACTTTATCAGGGTGATATTTAATAGCAAGCTTTCTGTATGCTTTTTTTATCTCTTCTTCTGACGCATTTTCAGCCAAGCCAAGAATTTTATACGCCGTATTAGGATCTTTGTAAAACATGGCCTTAATTGATTCGAAATCTTGCTTAGCAATGCCTAAATAATCGGCAATGCGTTGAACCATTTTAACCTCAGCTTGAGATACATGTCCATCGGCTTGAGAAATACCAAATAAATAATGTAATAGCTGCAGCCGCACTTCTGGCTTTAGAGATTGCCTAATATCCGCACAAGCTTGCTGTAAAGGCACTTCTCTTTTTAAAATATCCTTTAACTCAAGCAAATACCTCCTACTAGTTGCTTCACCAAATTGTTGTACAAAAAATCGTTTTACATAGTCTAATTCTGACTTCAACACTTTGCCATCTGCCCGCATCATTGCTGCCGACAACAGCATCAAACTTGTTGGGAAATTACTACGCATAACACGTTGACGGTAGAAATCCTCATAACTTCCACCAGAAAAATTATTGCTTGACCTGTTCCCCCCTGCTCTTCCAGAAGAAAAAACTTGCCTAATAATTCCAATAACAATTAACAATAATAGCAGCTTTGTAAACATAATTGCCCTAATCTATTTATTTGTTTATACTTGCACTATGCCTGTTTTGGCCCCTGCATATCCTATTATTCCACCAGCAATCATATCTGGAAGTGTATACCTATTTACAACTGAATCCGGTCTTGAATATGAAGTACGGTTTGCACGAAAAAAAAACAATTTATTACATTGCTCTATCGCCTTTGGTGTTCTAAATGAAGAGTATGAAGGCGAAGAATACATTGTCGTGAATAAAGGTGAGGTTTTCAGAGTCATGGCTACGATTGTAAAAGTAGTACAAAAGTACATTACTGAGCACCCTAATTTAAGATCATTCGAATATTCTGGCGAACCAACAGATAAAGAATTAGATAATGAACCAAGTAAACGGATGAATTTATATGATCGGTACTTACCGCAGATTTTTGGTCGGAAATGGCAATGTAAGCGTAAAGGCAATAAAATGATTATCACTAAATTAATTTAACAGCTGGATTAAACCAGCCCCAAATTAAGACCAATTCTGCAAGACTGCAAGATTTACAATGTTTGTTCTTATAAGAAGTGTTAAAAAAGACAAATGAATAGTTGGTTTATGGCCTTTTACCAATCCCTGCAACGAGCTGTAAATACACCCCCTTATGAACTCGATTGTTCCAATGATCCTCTCGATCGTAAAAACCATTTATTCGCAGCTTTATATCCGGCTTGATAATGTACCCGAAACTCGCTACGGCAGAATAGTCAACAATGGTTTGTTTCTTTTCATAATCATGAAACAAACCTGTGTATTGACAAAAGCTAAATACCCATCTGCTTGAGAAGTTATAATCTATACTGTTGCTCATGTGGCCCGTTACCATATTTCTACCATCCTGATAGTGATTCGTTCCAACAGAAATCTGATTGCCAATTTTCAAGCGAGTACCTACTTTGTAAATATGTTCAGCCCCAATTCTATCTATAAATACCGTGCTGTCAAGATTGAACTGATCTCTTACATTTCCCGCAATTAAAATAACTCCAAATTCAGATGTTGTATAAGTCGGTTTACCAATTTGAGCAATCGTTAGAAAAGTATTGTTATACTTCATATTTCCAAAGACTGGATTTAAATAGGTTTCCTGACTCATTTGGTCTTGCACCCCCATAAATAGAACAGTGCCTTGAGAACCAGAACCATTAAAGAGCCATCCCCCACTTGATACTTGTAAGGTTATGTCCAAACGTGCACTCGGATCTTTTCTT
>JABJPZ010000066.1 GCA_018663635.1 Crocinitomicaceae bacterium | reverse complement strand
GTTTTGTTAAGCTCTAAACCGGCAATATTATTATTCTTACTGGGCAGCATTCCAGGACTTTGTATTAGTCAAAAGCTTACCGATACAATTGCCATTTCTGAGTTTGAAGTCGCGGCCACTAAAGTTTCTGTGGAAGCTCCGTATAAAAAGCAAATTCTAGATTCGTCTATTTTGGGCCACTACCAATCCGGTAAGTTATCTGATATGTTACTAAACGAAACTCCTGTTTTTGTTAAGTCATACGGCAGTGGTTCTTTGGCTAGCTTGTCAATAAGAGGTACAGGAGCTTCTCATACTCAGTTGTTCTGGAACGGAATTTCGATTACCTCTCCAATTTTAGGTCAAAACGATTTTTCTTTACTACCTGTAACAACGTTTGATGCAGCAGAAATTCATTATGGCTTGAGTAGCCTAGAAGATGGGAGCGGTGGCTTGGGCGGTGCCCTGCAGTTAAATAACTCAGAAAATTGGAATAACAAATTAAAGGGAGTTATAAATATTGGATTGGCAAGTTTTGGTAACTATTCCGGGAATGGGAGAGTTGATGTTGGCAACGAAAAATTCCAACTTCAGTCTGGTTTCTCTGCAAATTCTGCTAAAAATAATTTTGAGTACATCAATATTGCCGTTGAAGGGAATCCGAAAGAAAAACAAGAGAATGGAGAGCTCGCTCAATTCAACTTCTTCCAAAACCTGTATTATAAACCTAGTCAGTCCAATACGATTTCGCTGAAGTATAATTACCTTAATAGCGATAGAAACCTTCCTAAGCTGGTAACATCTGAACAATCTGTTCAAAACCTTAAAGACGATTCCTTTCGTAGCTTATTAGAATGGTCTAGAATTAAATCTAAATCATTATTAAGCTTGAAGTTTGCTTATCTATATGAACGTTTAAGATATACAGATTCTTTATCCGATGTAAATACGAAGTTCGAAATCAATTCGGTTCGGTCACAGATTAAGTACAAATATGATCTGCTGGGTTGGTTTATTCAAGCAACATTCAATGCCGATCTAGATAATGCTATCTCAACCAATTATTCAGATGAAATTTCGCAATCCAAATTATCAGGAATGGTTTCTGTTAGAAAGAAAGTAGGTGAACGGCTTTTATTTCATGGTTTAGTTCGTGAAGATTTTATAAGCAGCAATATATCACCTCTACAACCTTCTTTGGGTTTAAACTATGAAGTGCTAAAAGGCATGTACATTAAATTAAATGGAGCGAGAAGCTATCGTTATCCTTCATTAAATGAGTTGTACTGGAACGGAGATGGCTCCTTAGGGAATTTAGATTTACTGCCTGAATCTGGTTGGAACGGAGAATCAGGACTAATGATTCTTAAATCAATTAAGGAATTAATAACTGTGTCAACTGAAATTACTGGATTTTATTCAAAAATTGAAAATTGGATATTATGGACACCAGATACAATATCAGGTTCTTTCTGGACAACAGAAAACAAGCAAAAGGTGGAGAATAAAGGATTCGAGACTAGTTTATCAATAAAGTATAAATCAAAAGGGTTACAACTTGATGCAAACATGTTTTATACATATACATCCTCCATTGATGAAGAAACGAGAAAACAGTTAATTTACGTTCCAGTACATTCATGCAAACTGAATTTTTCAGCTGTGTATAGGAAGTTTGAAGCAAGGTTTAATTACAATTTTACCGACAGAAGATACATTGCCACAGATAACAACTGGTACATGCCAAACTATTCACTTTCTAGTCTTTCGATTGGGAAGCAAGTAATTTTAAATAAAAACAAGCTCTTGGTGAGATTCTCTATTCATAATTTATTTGATAGACAATATCAAGCAATTGCTTGGAGGCCAATGCCAGGAAGGAATTATGTTTTGACACTCCGCTACGATTTCAATAAATGAGAAAGCACGGATATATATTTATTTTAGTTGTTTTCCTCGTAAATTGCAATAAGGAAAGAGAGATTGGGCCAGTGTGTGTTGAATGTCCTAGCGATTCGCTAGATTTAAATGTTGCAACAAAGCTTTTCGTAGTAAATGAAGGTAATTTTGGGTGGGGCAATGCTAGCCTGTCTCTCTATGACATCGAAAGCAGTACCGTTCAGAATCAAATCTACCAAACTGCTAATGATGAAAATTTGGTTGGAGATATAGCAATGTCTCTTGCGGCAATTAACGGTAATGGGTATTTGACTGTCAATAATTCTGACAAAGTGGTGATTGTTGATTTGACCACTTTCGAAAAAATAGGAGAAATTACTTCTGTAAACTCGCCACGTTTTATTAAACAGGTAAGCGCAAGCAAGGCTTATCTAACTTCTTTATATGGGAATAAAATCTACGTTATTGATTTGGAACTCGATTCTGTTGTTTCAACCATTCAAACGGGAGGATGGAACGAGGATTTAGTACTTTACAATGAAAGGATATTTACCGTGAATCGTGATTTAGATGTGCTGCAAATTGTTGATATTAATACTGATGTCATAATTGAAACG
>JABJPZ010000065.1 GCA_018663635.1 Crocinitomicaceae bacterium | reverse complement strand
TGTCGGTGGATCTGGCGTATATACGATTGAATGGTTTGATACTACAGGAGTTACAACTGGAATTACTGGAGACACGGCCATCAACTTATTAGCGGGCTGTTACTTTGCAGTCATTACCGATACAGCTTCTGCAATTTGCGTTGTTAATTCAGATACAATTTGTTTAACTGATCCATTGCCAATAAGCTTTACAACAACGACAACGGATGTTACTTGTTTCGGGGCATGTGATGGAGAGGTGTCATGGACGGCTTCTGGTGGAGTGAGTGCAATAACCTCTGAGTTGTATCTTATTGGAACACCAGATGTTTTGCAACCAGACAGCACTGTGCTTTGTCCAGGAGATTATTATGTTATTCATACAGACACTAATCTTTGTATTCAAAACTCGGATACCGTTACGATTACAGAACCAGATTTAATTGTTGGGACTACTAATGGGACAAATCCATTGTGTAATGGAGATTCTACAGGAACTGCAACGGTAGTTATTGTTGGTGGATCAGGCAGTTATGATGTCGAGTGGTTCGATACTACGGGTACATCAATTGGGCAATTGGTTCCGAATGCTATTAATTTACCTTCAGGGTGCTATTATGCAGTAATTTCCAATACCGTTCTTCCGAGTTGTACCGTAATTTCAGATACTATTTGTTTAGTTGACCCGGATGCAATTAGCTTTACCACTGTGCCTGCAGACGTAACTTGCTTCGGCACGTGCAATGGTCAAGTAGCATGGACTGCTGCTGGAGGATCTGGAGTACTAACTTCGGAGCTCTATTTGATTGGAGTGCCAGATGTTTTACAAACGGATAGTGCTGCGTTGTGCCCCGGTGATTATTATGTCGTGCATACAGATACAAACTTATGTGTTCAATTTTCAGATACGGTTGTTATATCTGAACCAACAGATTTAGTTGCAGATTTACCAATTGTTGGAAATGCAAGTTGTATTGATGCTTGTAATGGTTCAGCTACTCTGAATATTTCAGGTGGATCAGGTACTTATACTTACGATTGGTCTTCTGGAAGTGTTGATTCTGTTTCGGTTAATGATTTATGTGTAGGAATTACGAATGTAACTGTTACAGATTCTTTAGGATGTTCTGTTTCACAGGCAATAATTATTAATGAAAATAATACCATTGCTGCTTCAACTGTGACTACTGATGCAACTTGTGGTTCTTGTGACGGTGATGCAACCATCACTCCAAGTGGCGGATTAGGAAGTTACACGGTTTCATGGTCTGATGGAGCAACCGGTTTTGCTCAGGATAGTCTTTGTGCTGGAGTATATTCATATGTTATTACAGATAGTGTTGGTTGTTCAGTGATGTTAGATGTTGCAATTAGTAATGTCGGTGCACCAACTGTGGGAACACTTAATGAGATAGATGTTTCATGCTTTGGAATTGCGGACGGATCTGCTGACGTAACTCCTGCAGGGGGAACACCACCATATAATTATTTATGGGTTCCAGGTGGAGAAACATCAAATGTTGTTACTGGACTTGAAGCAGGAAGTTATGCGGTTGAAATTTCTGACAGTTCGGGCTGTATTCTAGCAGTTCCAGTTACTATTGGTGGCCCAAGTGAAATTACTATTGAAACTTTAGTAATCAATGAAACTTGTGGCGACAGTACTGGTTCTATTACCCTAGTTCCTAATGGTGGAGCTGGAGGATATACTTACAGCTGGGCTGGTGGTACGCTGTCTCCGGATTCAATTCAGACCAATTTACCATCAGGATTGTACGATGTTACAGTAACTGATGCAAATGGATGTACGCAAGTGTTCAGTATTGCCGTTAATTCAATTGGTGGTCCTGAAGTGACTCTTTCTGGAACGAACGAATCTTGTTTTAATGATTGCGATGCAACAGTGCTTGCAGCAGCTACCGGAGGATCTGGATTATTCGAATATTTATGGACTACAGGTGAAACATTAGCAGCTGATAGTAATTTATGCGCAGGAACTTATTCCGTAACTGTAACGGATACGGTTGTTGGCTGTGCTACTACGAACTTTATAATTATCTCGAGTCCTGATAGTATTTCTATGAGCTTTCCAAACGTTGTAGATGCTACCTGTAATGCTTTGTGCAATGGTGAAGCAACAATAGTTGCCTCTGGTGGTACTATGCCGTATACTTATTTATGGCCAAGTTCAAGTACAGGGGTGTCCGACAGTTTGCTATGTGCAGATACGCTTACTGTTAGTATAACAGACATTGCGGGTTGTGTGCAAACGCAGGATGTGATAATCGGAGAACCTACACCAATTAATATAGCGCTTGATAGTATAGATGCATCGTGTTCAGGTGTTGCTGATGGTACTGTTAATGGTGTGATAACCGGTGGAACTCCAGGATATACCTTTGATTGGGCCGGGCCAAGTGCCCCGCTTCCTGACAATGATACGATTACAAGTATCCTTACGGGATCGTATGTGTTAACTGTTGCAGATGATAACGGTTGCGAAGCCATAGATTCGATTATGGTAAATACAACTATTTTTGTTATCCCTGATGCCGGTCCAGATACGGCCATATGTTTTGGAACTGGACCATTAGTATTGACGGGTACTGGAATGGCAGTATCATTTGAATGGTACGATTTAGACGGTAATCAAATTTCTACAATGGATACCCTTGCTGTTGATTCGACAGGGTGTTATGTATTACTAGGAATTGATGGGCTTTGCTCGAATATGGATACGGTTTGCGTTGTTGTTAATGCACTACCGGAGCCTGATGCTGGAAGTGATTATCTTTTAATCTCCGGAGAATCTGTAGTTATTGGTGGATCACCAACAACAGACCCAGGATTTGATATAGCTTGGATTCCTTCGACGTATCTCGATGACACAAGTGCTCAAAATCCATTAGTGCAAGCAATTGATACAGCAACATTGTATTATGTGATGGTCACAGACACAAACGGTTGTGTAGGATATGATTCTGCATTCGTAGATCTCTACCCAAATATTTTCTCTCCTACGGGATTCTCTCCAAACGGGGATGGACTGAATGATGGTTGGGAGATTGATTTTATTGATATGTATCCCGATTGCGACGTAGAGATATTTAACAGATGGGGTCAGCAATTATTCTATAGTCAAGGTTATCCGACAAAATGGGATGGTACGTATAACGGTAAAGACCTTCCTGAAGGAACATATTACTACATAATTAGATTAAATCATCCTGCGTTCCCAGTGCCTTATACGGGTCCAGTTACAATATTGAGATAATATGAAAAGTATATATACAACAATTTTCGTTTTAGCTGTAGGTGTTAGTTTTGGACAGCAGCTACCGCAGTATAGTCAGTATTTGTTTAATGATTATGCTTATAATCCAGCAGTTGGTGGTCGGAATACATTTATTGATGTGAAATCCAGCCATAGATATCAATGGGTAGGAATTACGGATTCTCCAAGGACGTATACATTAAGTGCGCACGGGCCTTCTAGAAATGGAAAGCACGGTTTTGGAGGGTATATGGTTACCGATCATGTTGGTCCAACCAGAAGAACGGGATTTCAAGTTTCCTATTCGTATCATTTCAGGCTTAATGAAGACATCAAACTTTCGTTAGCCTTGAGTGCGGGTTTCCTTCAGTTAAAAATAGATGGTCACAAAATACAAATGCATGACCCAGGTGATAACGTAATCGTAGATGGTGTCATGACCTCCGTGGTTCCAGATGCTAAATTTGGATTCTATTTTTATGGGGACAATTGGTTTTTTGGAGCGGCAGCACCTCAAATCATTAGAAGTAAACTGAGTTTTCGATCCTATGGATTTTCTAATTCAGTTCTTGACGATCATTATTATGCTAGCGGAGGTTATAAATTTGATTTAGGCTCATTCGGAATCGAACCATCAGTTCTTGTAAAGTATGCTGATCCAGTTCCTGTACAGATAGATGCTATGGCTCGAATTATTTACAAAAATAACTTTTGGATTGGAGGAGCTTTTAGAACAAATGATGCTATTTCAACGATGATTGGGTATACCTATAAAAACAATATTTTATTAGGCTTTAGTTATGATTTTACAACTTCAAATTTGAAAAATTATAGCACTGGAGTATATGAGGTTATGTTAGGTATCAAGTTTACAAAAGACCATACTTTCGATTCGAAGAAAGAGAAATTAGCATCTGAATAGGTTTAAATTTCAAAGTTTTTTTGGTTAGATTATTTTTTTTTGGCTAAGTTGTTTTGAAAAGGCCAGGGTAATAAATATTGGAATAACAGATGTCAAATAAATTAATTTTATTAACAGCAACTTTTATGTTTGCTGCGTGCCAATCAAAAACCGAAACTAATACCCATAAAGAAGAGGAAGTACAACTAACCCATTACCAGAAAGCTCAAAATAAGTTTGAAAATGAATTTGGTCATATTCCAGAGTATCAAAATATTACTCTGTCTAGCCAAGGACCATCATCCGGAAATTACGACATATATATCCCCCAGAATTATATTAAGCATGTTGCATCAGCCAATAACATTGCTTTTTTTGAAGAGGAAACAGGATTCTCAATTGTTGTTTCTGACATCCACGAAAGAGATTCTAATACTCAGTTAGAATGGCTAGAAAATATTCAACAAATTGTAAGTGAAACATATCAGATATCACTAATTAAAAGTGACTGGCAAAAAGAAAGTGGTCCATTTGAAGCGGTTTTTTATTACTCAAACATCAAAGTACCCTTAAATTTATGGGCTATTAAAAATGAAAAAAAGGTTCTTATGATTCAAGTTTCTAAGTCATCAGAGCTAACAGTAAATGACATAAATTTCGCACGATTCGTAATCAATAACATCGTTCTAGAAAATGTCCAGGACTAAAAGTTCAGTCAAAACCTTTATCTTGATGATAACTCCTCTTTGTAATTCATGCATATTAGATTTAACTTTATTAAGTGGAATCAGGGATAAATTCATGTAAATGAGAACAAGTACGATCAAGAATAAAAGAACAGGTCAAACTAGGAAGAAGGTCGAGAGATCAAATAAATTAGCAAGCGTTTTTGGTTTTGCTGTGATCGGAATTCTAGGTTTTATAATTCATACTAATTACGCCGCCATCTCGGTTATTAATACTCTTGAGGATACGAGTAAATTATTTTCTTTACTGACACCAAGTTATACTGGAATTGACTTTGAAAACAAAGTTGTAGAAGGCCCCGATAGAGGAATGCAATTTTATGATTACTTCTATAATGGGTCAGGATTGGCAATTGGAGATTTAAATAATGACGATTTACCAGACTTGTTTTTTACTGGGAATGATGTCCCCAATCGCCTCTATATCAATAAGGGTAATTTTCAGTTTGAAGATGTTTCGATTGCGGCAGGCATACAATCCAATCGTTGGGCCACGGGTGTTACACTGGTAGACATTAACCAAGACGGATTAATGGATGTTTATATATGTAATTCGGGACCATATATGGATGCAAACTCAACGGCTAATGAGCTATATATTAATCGAGGTAATAATGTTTTTTCTGAAGAAGCAGCTAATTACGGAATCGCAGATGGCTCGAGATCAACACAAGCTACGTTTTTTGATATGGATAAAGATGGAGATTTAGACTTGTGGGTAATGAATCATGGATTGAGAAATAGAGGTGCTGGGTCTAATGTGTGGCTCAGTCAAGCGGCAACTTTAGACAAGGCGGTTTACAATCGAGAATGCAGCACTTTATATAGAAATGATGGAAACGGACATTTTACAGATATCTCCGAATCTGCTGGAATACAAAAGATTGGTTTTGGTTTAGGAATGGCCATACGTGATTTTGATGAGGATGGATTTTTGGATGTATATATCGCTAATGACTTTTTCATTCCTGATTTCTTTTTCAAAAATAACGGTAACGGTACATTCACTGATGTCTCGAACGAAAAAATTGCGCACTCACCTTATTATGCTATGGGCTGTGATGCAGCAGATGTTAATAATGATGGGCTTACAGACTTAATGATAGTGGACATGACTCCTGCGGATCATGTTAGGAACAAGGTGCTAATGTCTTCTATGGATGTTGTAGGATTTGAATATTTAACTGAATCAAAACAATATCAGCCTCAGTATATGTACAACAGCTTATTCATTAACAGTGGACTTGGAGTAATGAGTGACATTGGTCTTTTTGCGGGTGTGTCTCAAACCGATTGGAGCTGGGCTCCGTTATTGGCTGATTTTAATAATGATGGATGGAAGGATTTAATGGTTACCAATGGTTTTAGAAAAGACACCAAGAATAACGACTGGAAAAACGAGTTAATTGAGCTTCGTAATCGTAAGGGGTCGGCTTATTCGCCAGCTGATTATTTTGAACATTTAAAAAAGGCTGATGTCAATCCTGTGCCGAATCAGATTTTTCAGAATACTGGGGGCTTGAAATTTGAGCAAAACAATGCAGATTGGGGTTTTGAAACTCCTTCTTCTTCTAATGGAGCAGCATATGCTGATTTGGACCAAGATGGCGATTTAGATCTTGTAATTAACAATTTTGATCAACCGGCTTTTGTATATAGAAACAATAGCAGAGAAAAAAATTCTGGAAATTTCATTCGATTTAAATTAAAGAACGGTAAAACCAGTAATGCGGTAATGCATTCAAAAATATGCTTGTTTTATAAAGGAGAGATGCAGTGTAATGATTATGCGTTTACAAGAGGGTATCAATCCTTTGTTGAGCCTGTACTTCATTTTGGGCTTGGTGATAATGAGGTTGTAGATCGGGCAGTAATAACATGGCTTGATGGCCAAGAAAGCATTATTAAAAACCCTGCAATTAATCAAGTTCATGAAATAGACAGGCAAAGTATTGATGTTAATGAAGGATATATGGACATCAAACCTGGACTGTTTACAAATATTAGTAAATCGCACATTCAACCACAATTTATTCATCGAGAAAATGAGTTTGATGATTTTTCAAAAGAAATTTTACTACCGCATCGACAATCTATGTTGGGGCCTGCCATTTCTGTGGGTGATGTAAACAGTGATGGTCTCGACGATTTTTATGTAGGCGGGGCTCAGGGTCAGGCTGGGATGTTATATATGCAGGATAAAGACGCTCGTTTTAATGCGAAAGCCACCATACCCTTTATAAAGGATAGCGGCTATGAAGATGTGGGGGCGAAGTTTTTGGATGTTGATGGAGATTCTGATTTAGATCTTTATGTTGCAAGTGGTGGCGGTGGAGAATTCGAAGACAATGAAGGCATGCTTCAAGATAGGTTGTATATAAATGATGGACGAGGAATATTTACTGCAGAAACAAATCGATTGCCGCCAATGCCAGTAAGCACAAAATCAATAGCAGCTTGTGATTTTGATAAGGACGGGGATTTAGATCTTTTTGTGGGGGGAAGAACTTCGCCGGGAAAATATCCTAAAGCGCCAGAATCTTTTTTGTTAATCAATGAGAATGGTAGCTTTAGTAATCAGACACAAAGCCTGGCTCCTGAATTGAAAGCGTTAGGAATGGTGACTGACGCACAATGGAGTGATATTAATAAGGATGGGAAAGAAGATTTATTAGTGGTTGGAGAATGGATGCCCATAACTGTCTTTATTCACGGCGAAAAGGGGTTGACAAACGAAACTGAAGCTCTTGGACTTAGCAAGACGTCGGGGTGGTGGAACAGTTTGGCTCAGGCTGATTTTGATCAAGATGGAGATCAAGATTTTATCGCTGGAAACATAGGGCTTAATAATAAATTTCATCCTTCCGAACAAAAACCGCTGTATGTATATGCAAATGACTTTGATTCGAATGGAACAATGGACATTGTGCTAAGTAAAATTTATAATAATCAAAAAGTTCCTGTTCGAGGAAAAGAATGCTCGTCTTCTCAAATGCCTTTTATTTCCGAAAAATTCCCAACTTATAGTGGGTTTGCTAATGCGAGCTTAGAGAATATTTATAATGAAACAGAATTGGAAGAATCTATCAAGTATGAAGCGTACAACTTTGCGAGCTTGTATTTAGAAAATAATGGTGGAGCATTCACTTTATCAGAGCTGCCAATAGAAGCTCAATTAGCACCCATAAATGGAGTGGTAATTAACGATTTTGATAAAGACGGTAACCTAGACGCAATTGTTGCTGGAAATTATCTGCAAACAGAAGTAGAAACGCCTACTTATGACGCAGGAAAAGGGTTGCTATTAGCTGGTTTGGGGAATGGAACATTTAATACAAAGCTACAAACGGCTTACAGCGGGTTATACCTTAACAAAGATGTGAAAGATGTTCAATTTATTGGGTTGGGGCCAGAAAAAAGACCTGCTTTCATAGTGTCTAATAACAACAGTATGCTGGGCCTTTATGTTTATGACAAGTAAAACCAATAGATGAAACTAATTACGATTATGTGCTTCGTTTTTTCTCCGTTATTGTTCTGGACTCAAACTACACAGACAATACGAGGGAAGGTGATGGATAAAGAATCTCAGTACCCTTTAGATGGAGCCACAGTGAGGCTTTTGGAAGCACCAAATACAATTGTGATTTCGGCTGCTGATGGTAAATTTAGAATGGAAAATGTGCCAGTTGGAAGACACAGCATCGAAATTGAATACACTTTTTACAAAACAAGAATAATTCCAGTGATTGTTACCGCAGGGAAGGAAATCATACTTGCGATTAGCATGGAAGATGCATTTACGGAGATTGAAGGTAGCGTAGAAATAACTGCAAAGAAAAAAGGAGAGCTCAACAACGACATGGCGAGTGTTTCAGGTAAATCATTTTCCGTGGAAGAAACCGATCGATATGCTGGAAGTAGATCTGACCCGGCTCGAATGGCTTCGAATTTTGCAGGTGTGCAAGGAGCAGATGATTCTAGAAATGATATTGTAGTGCGCGGAAATTCGCCGTCAGGGGTATTGTGGCGCGTGGAAGGAATAGACATTCCTAATCCGAATCACTTTGCAATATCGGGGACTTCAGGGGGGCCGGTTAGCGTTTTAAATAACAAAACCATGGCTAATTCAGACTTTTTTACTGCGGCATTCCCGGCTGAATATGGAAATAGTACCGCTGGGGTGTTTGATTTAAAATTGAAAAATGGAAACAATGAGAAACATGAGTTTACAGGACAATTTGGATTTTTAGGAACTGAAGCGATGGCAGAGGGGCCACTGAGCAAAAATACAGGTGCATCCTATCTTTTTGCTTATCGTTACTCTACTGTTTCCATGTTTTCTCTTTTGGGCATTGATATTGGTACTTCCGCTGTTCCAAAATATCAAGACTTGTCTTTTAAGTTCAATTTTCCACTTAAGAACGAGGCCAATTTATCTTTCTTTTCTATTAGTGGAAAAAGTGATATTGACATACTAATTAGCAATCAGGAAGATCCAAGTGAAGTTGATTTATACGGAGAAAATGATCGAGATCAGTTGTTTGGAACCCGAATTGCAATAATTGGGTCGACTTATTCCAAAGCGCTGAATGAAAAAACATTTATTAAATCAACTACAGCGGCGTCAATACAGAATCAGCGAACGAATCACATATTAATTTTTCGACACATTGACTCAACTTTATCGACTCCTCAATTTGTCGTAGATTCATCAAGGCCTCTGATGAAATATTGGTTCACTGAGAGTAAAATTTCCAATTTCACATCCGTCAATAAAAAATTCAATAAAAAGAACACCTTAAAGTTTGGACTAAGCTCAGATTATTATCTGTTTGATTTTAATGATAGTATAGATGCTAATGGAGATAACAATTGGGAAACGCGATGGGACCAACACAGCACTGCTTTCATGATTCGTCCATTTGTTCAATGGAAGCATAATTTTAGTGAAAAAACGACCTTAAATTTAGGGGTTCATCAAACGTATTTTTCACAAGGAAATGCCTACAGCTACCCCGAGCCAAGAATTGGGTTTAATTATCGGTTTAAAGAAAATCAGTCGCTTAATTTTGGAGCGGGTTTGCATTCTCAAATTCAGCCCACCTATACATATTTCTATTTGAATGACTCAACAAATGGAAGTATGAAAAGTAGTAATGATAACCTGGGATTATCTCGAAGTGCTCACTTTGTTTTGGGGTATGATCGGTTGCTGGGGAGCAATGCGAGCTTGCGCATGGAGACCTATTACCAGTACTTATTTAATATTCCGGTGTCTAGACTATACCAAAATTCATTGTCGATGATTAATGCAGGTGGTGGATTTTCAAGGTTTTTTCCTGAAAGTTTAGAAAATAAAGGTAATGGCGTTAATTATGGTATAGAAATGACAGTTGAAAGAAGGTTTCTGAAGGGCTACTATTTTATGTTGACAGGTTCTGTATACAACTCAAGTTATAAAGGCAGTGATGGCATAGAAAGAGATACCGATTTTAATGGAAACTTCGCTGTAAACGGGCTGTTTGGATGGGAGAAGAAATTGAAGGACCGTAATACAATTGGTATTGGAACAAAAATTACATGGGCAGGTGGGAAGCGCTACGGATATATAGACTCTGTCGCCTCTAGTTTTGCGTCAGAGGTTTTGTTTAAAGACGAGGGATACAATTCGCTGCAGTTTAGAGATTATTTTAGAGCAGACTTAAAACTCAATTATCGAATCAACGGTAAAAAGAAGAATATTACTCACGAGATTGCAGTGGACATCGTTAATTTAACTGGCGTTAAAAACATTTTAAGTTTAACTTATGCTCCGGATAGCAATACGGGAAGCCCTTTTGTCGAGAATTACCAATTGGGTCGATTACCCATCTTTTATTATAAAGTTGATTTTTAATCGGTTTAGCTAAATAACTGTTCTATTTTTGATTCATGGAAGAATATGTCGCCTATGGATTGGCTTTTTTTATTGGCGTTGTTCTTGGCCTCATTGGCGGAGGGGGTTCTATATTAACTGTTCCGGTTTTTGTGTATCTATTAGGAATAAAAGAAGAAATTGCAACGGCCTATTCTTTATTTGTAGTGGGAATCGTAGCATTGGTTGGTGGCCTTAGATACCTTATTAAGCAACAAGTTGATTTAAAAACGGCCATTATTTTTGCTATACCGGCAGTTCCTGCCGTTTATGCCACAAGAAAATTTATTGTGCCCGCTATACCTGAAGTAATTTATCGTAACGGAGATTTCGAGTTTACGAAAGGGATGTTTATTATGCTGTTGTTCTCGATTGTTATGATTGCAGCCGCTATTTCTATGGTTCGTGGTCGTCGCGATTCCCCAATGAAAACGGTAAACGTAAAAACTTCAAAGTACAATTACTTAATGATATTTTTTGAGGGGATCTTTGTAGGAGCTATTACGGGTTTGGTTGGGGCAGGAGGCGGCTTTTTGATTGTGCCAGCTTTAGTATTATTGGCTAAAATACCCATGAAAATAGCAGTTGGAACGTCATTACTAATTATTGCGATAAAAAGTCTTGTTGGCTTTTTGGGAGACCTGAACCAAGGTTATGATATTGATTGGTATTTTCTCGTGCTATTTTCCTCAGTTGCTATTGTCGGGGTTTTCATTGGAGCGATTTTCAATAGTAAAGTACCTGCTCGAATATTAAAAAAAGGCTTTGGATGGTTTGTTTTAATGATGGCTATTGTAATTTTGTTTTTAGAAATATTTTAAACAGCCAATAATTGTGCCTGGATTAATGATGCTTGAATTTGCCTAGAGTGTTGAAAAGAAATGAAAATATTTGAACTATGAAAGTTGAACAACTATATACCAATTGCTTAGCAGAAGCAGCTTATTACATAGAATCTAATGGTGAAGCTGCTATTGTGGACCCCTTGAGAGAGGTACAGCAGTACGTCGATATGGCTAAAAATAATAACGTCAAAATCAAGTATATTTTTGAAACACATTTTCACGCAGATTTTGTCTCTGGACATGTTGACCTTGCAAAAAAAACAGGAGCACAAATAGTTTTTGGTCCTACAGCAGAAACTGGTTTTGAGATCATTAGAGCATCAGATGGTCAAGAATTTTCTATTGGTGATTTGACTCTGAAAGTATTGCATACACCAGGACATACACCCGAAAGTACAACCTACCTTTTAAAAGACATGAATGGTAAAGACCATTGTATTTTTTCTGGAGACACCCTTTTTATTGGTGATGTCGGCCGGCCGGATTTGGCAATAAAGGGAGCGCTGACACAAGAAGATTTGGCAGGATTACTTTATGACTCCCTAAGAGATAAGATCCTGCCTTTAGCCGATGATGTAATTGTATATCCAGCGCACGGTGCGGGTTCTGCTTGTGGTAAAAATATGAGCTCAGAAACCTACGCAACACTTGGCAATCAAAAAAAGACCAATTATGCTTTGCAAGCACTTTCTAAAGCTGAATTTGTAAAAGAACTTACAACAGGTATTTTACCACCACCCGCGTATTTTCCACAAGCAGCCAAGCTTAACAAGGAGGGGTATCACAACGTTGACGATGTTGTTAGACAAGGTAGCAGAAGTATGTCGGCTCAAGAAGCACATGAGCGACAAGCAAAAGGCGCTTTGATTTTGGATACTAGAAACAAATCGGGTTTTCATAAAGGGTTTGTGAAAGGCTCTATATTTATTGGAATAGATGGCGGATTTGCTCCTTGGGTTGGTACGGTAATTCTTAATAATGAACAAGAAATTGTTGTTTTAGCAGAACCTGGAAGAGAGGAAGAAGTAGCGACAAGATTGGCTCGAGTAGGCTATGACAATGCGGTGGGTTACATTGAAGGTGGATTTGAAGCTTGGCAAGCAATGGGTTTTGAATTAGATTTCATACCCTCTATTGGAGCAGAAGAATTGTTTCAATTAACCCAGGTCAATGAAATCAATCTGATTGACGCAAGAAAACCATCAGAGTTTGAAGCGGAGCATGCTTCGATCGCAGTAAATAAACCCCTTGACTTTATTCACAATGAGCTTAGCACTTTGGATAAAAATGAAAGATATTATGTGCACTGTAGAAGTGGTTATCGCTCTTTAATTTACACGTCTCTGT
This sequence comes from Crocinitomicaceae bacterium, assembly GCA_018663635.1. Taxonomy (GTDB): domain Bacteria; phylum Bacteroidota; class Bacteroidia; order Flavobacteriales_D; family Parvicellaceae; genus UBA10066. The sequence goes on along the minus strand of JABJPZ010000065.1, from coordinate 14,050 downwards.
TGAAGGCCGCAGGAATCAAAGATGTTATTGATATTGATGGAGGATATGTAGCGATGCAAGAAACAGCAATTCCTGTGACTGATTTTTCCTGTCAGTCTGAGTCTTAAAGCAAGTCATTTTCTGTAAGTGCTTTGAACTGATAGCCTTGATTCTTTAGTTGATTAAGAATTACAGGAAGAGCAGCGAGCATAACCTTTGAAGCCTTTTCGCTGTCATGAAAAACGACAATGCTTCCTGGCTCAACATGGTCAACTACATTTTTAATACAACGATCCACATTTATTGTAGGGTCAAAATCACCCGAAAGGACATCCCACATGCAAATAGAATATTTAAGCTCTAATTCTTTTACTTGCTTTCTGGTAATTCGGCCGTAAGGAGGCCTGAAAAGGTTGCTTACTATTGATTTTGAAGCATTTACTACGTCCGCAGTGTATTCAGCGGTAGGAGTTTTCCAACCATTTAGGTGTTGGAAAGAATGATTTCCTATGGAATGCCCATTTTGAGCATATTTTGTAATATAATCTGGATGGCGCTCTACATTTTCTCCAATTAGAAAAAAACAAGCTTTAGCAGAAAACGAGTCAAGTATTTCAAAAGTCGCATCTGTTACTGATGGAATAGGGCCATCATCAAAAGTGAAGTAAAGTACTTTTTCATTGGTCTCAACACGCCATTTCGCTGAAGGATACAATGGTTTAACAATATGCGGTGTTTTTACAAAATACAAATAGGTGCCTATTTATAAATTTCCGGCAGCCATTGTCGAATAAGCTGAGGTGGAAAATCTCTCGGATTTTTTAGCATGTTAATATAGCTTCCCTTTAGGTTTCCGTCTTTAGTCGCTCTCAGCATCATATTTAATTGACGACCAATTCCCCCAAGAAGTGCATCATAACTGGTTCCATCGAGAATCCCATAATATCCCTGACTATCGAGAGTTTCTCCATTCTGTTGTTGTAGCTGATAAGTTCGCATTTGATCATCAGTTATCGATGACTGTCGAATCAATTCCAAGTGGTAAATTGCTTTCCCAAATTCTTTTAGCTGACGTCCCGTCCATTCGCTGTCTAATCCAGCGAAATACGTTAAATCATCGAGCCTCTTACTGGCAATATTGTGTGCAAGGGAGTCTACTTTTTCGGCCAACGCAGTATTAGCAGGATTCAGGTGTTTTAAATCATAATAATGTCGAATCAAATAATGATAAACGGCATCATCTGGGGCAACATTATTTAAAGGCATTACTTCAAAGCACCGATCCAAGACATCTTCTGCTCGTTGGAATTTTTCTAATTTTTGAATTGAATCGGTTGCATTAGTACCATTGGTTATTAATTCACTTGCAAAACCAGCAAACTGGAAACGCAAATTTCTAACCATTCTTAATGTATAATAATCAACAAGCACATTGGGGTCACTCATATTACCCCATTCAAAATTGTGCATCAAATTATCGTAAGTTTTCTGCTCATGATAAGTATAGGCAGCGGTGCCAAAAGGTTGTTGCCCCGAAATTTGGTAGGGCGAAAGCTTGTACGTGAGTCCTTCCATTTGGAAATACTTTTGAAGGTCGCCATGCGCTGCAGCATTACCTGCAAAATAAATGGGTCTTGTCCAATCATAATGGGCTAATAAATCAAGTACCATTAGATCAGATTTAATCATGGTGCCTTTAATCGTCCATGTTAATTCATTTAACAGGGGCATTTTAATTTCGCTGGTATCCGCAATTCCATATTTGATGGCATTTTCTTTATTAACAGGGATAGATACTTTGCGTTGGTTATATACATATTGTTCTTTTCGCACACCACGAAGTTTTCTACGACTGCTGGGTTTCATGATGTCGTTGTATACATTGATTGCCGGAACAAAGGACGATGATTCACGGTTGTCTATGTCGTAGAAGTACACAACATCTCTGGTACCTTGCCTGTATTGGTATTCTTCTGCAGTAAATGGAACAGGCTCAGAATCGTATGCTTTTCGTTTACTTTGGTTAACATGCCAGTCTGTTCCTAATAAGCTCAGGTTGACTACACGAACATCTGTTCTGTATTTTTCTACTTCTTGCACATACCACAGCGGAAAGGTGTCGTTGTCTCCGTGAGTAAATAATATGGCGTTTGGATCACAAGAGTCTAAATAAGATTTGGCAATATCCCTAGCAGAATAGCGATTAGCTCTATTATGGTCATCCCAATTTTGCATTCCCATCAGAATAGGAACACTCGCAGTTATCAATAAGACAACAAATGCCCGGGCAAAACCAGGTACATTTTTTATGGCCATCATTAATCCAATTAAAACAACTGAGACAAGTGTCATGTAAAAAATCGACAAACCAAAGGCCATATTAATACCCATTGTAAGCAGTCCAAAAGAGAAACCGACAGCTCCTATAATGCCCACATTTCGCCACTTTATTTTTCTTGCCAAGTCGTACAATGCCCATACACCTATTCCAATCCAAATGGAAAAGGCATAAAAAGAAGCTGCGTAGGCATAATCTCGTTCTCTTGGTTCTGCAGGCTTTTGATTTAAGTAGATGCATATAGCGAGACCCGTGAATAAAAATAAGAGCATCACAACAAACCAGTCTTTTGGCTTATATATCAAGTGATAGATTAAACCTATTAGCGCCAATATTAGCGGTAGTAAGTAGTATTTATTGTATCCTTTATTATCCATCACCTTATGAGGAATGTTTTCCTGAGGGCCAAGACGGCGTTCATCAATAAAATCAAGTCCTGTAATCCAGTTTCCTTCTAAATATTTCCCGTCACCACCACCAATGCCTGAGTAGCCCTGTAAATCGTTTTGTCTTCCAGAAAAATTCCAAAGAAAATAGCGGAAATACATCCAGCCAAATTGGTACTTAAACATGTAAGACAAGTTCTCTCCAAAAGTGGGTTTATAGATACCATCTTTGGTAATTCCAGCAAGCTGTTTTTTCATTTGTTCAGCGGAGCTAAAATCATTACTCATGTTTGCACGATTAATCTGACTTTGAACAGCACTAACCAAGTCAGCCATATTCCTGTAATCATTTTGATATCCTTGAGGAGCAGGTAGGGGGTAATTTTTGTCGCCTTCATAACCTGACCAAGCCATATAACTCGGACCTTCACCAACTCGGTACATTCTTGGAAGAACGGTGCAATAACGTGGATCAAAAACTTGTTCAGCATACTTTCCATCATCTGTTACAATATACTCTGCTGTAATTTCAGCACCTAGCTGATTGTTCTCATTGTATTGCTCAGCTTCATATTTGTTATTAAACGCAAGTTGAGCACCATCATTTCTTCGCAAAATCATGGGTCCTCGCTTCAAAACAAAGGCTTTCATATAGGTCGGACTCTTGTGCTTTGCGTCAATTGCTGGAGCATTCCAATACGGGCCATAGGCTATTGGCCAGCTACCATATTGCTCTCGTTTTAAATAAGACGAGAGTGAAGTTAATGTCTCAGGGTTGTTTTCATCTAACGGGGTATTCGCATTGGAACGAATTACAATCATTGAGAAAGAAGAATAACCAATCATTAATACGGCAAAGCTCATAATGGCGGTATTAATAATAGGCCGTTTTAATTTAGTTGAAAGCCATGCACCTACAACAATTAAGGAGATCAACAAAACGGCAAAGAAAGCAGTTCCAACATTGAAGCCCATGCCTAAATTATTTACAAAGGTTCGTTCGAAAAAGGCAGCAAGATCAACTGTTTTCGGAATAATTACTGCTTGGATAAGGCCTAAAATTACAATAGATAAAACCCCAGTAAGAAGTATTCCTTGAGGGCTGTATTTAAACTTCTTAAAATAATATACAAAGCAAATTGCAGGTATTGCAAGTAAATTCAAGAGGTGAACACCGATGGATAGCCCCATCAAAAAGAAGATCAATATCAGCCATCTATCCGAGTGGTTTTCATGTGCTACGGTTTCCCATTTAAGGATGGCCCAAAATACCACAGCTGTAAAAAAGGAGGACATCGCATAAACTTCGCCCTCAACAGCAGAAAACCAAAATGAATCAGTAAAGGTATAAGCAATCGCACCAACTGCCCCACTGGCCAGAATAGCCAATTTATCTCCGGCGCTCAATTTGTCATAGTTAGGCGCCAGCTTTCGTGCTAGCATGGTTATCGACCAAAATAGAAATAGAATAGAAAATGAGCTGGATAAACCAGACATAGCATTTACTGCCCAAGCTGCATTTTCAGGAGAAAAGAAAGCAGAAAAAATTCGGCCTAGCATCATAAAAAGTGGTGCTCCTGGCGGGTGGCCCACTTCCATTTGGTTAGCAGTTGTAATGTATTCTCCGCAATCCCAAAGGCTGGTAGTCGGTTCTAATGTCATCATATAAACAGTGGTGGCAATAATAAAAACGGCCCAACCAACAACATTATTTAATAATCGATAGCTCATATTCCTGTTTTCGTAGTGTTGCGAATTTAGTAAAATACTTTACTAAATTGGACTGTTTTGATGAGGTACACTGTTATTTTAAATACTTTTATGAATTATTAAGAGTTAAAAAAAATTCTTAATATTGCACCCTCGAAAATGTAAAACGGGTTATTGAATCCATCAGTTTTCAGGTAATGTCCCATGGTGTAACTGGCAACACGTCTGTTTTTGGTACAGAAGAGTCTAGGTTCGAGCCCTAGTGGGACAACAAGAAAGCCCTCACTTATGTGAGGGCTTTATTATTTAGAATTGTTGAAAAAAATCACCAACTCCGCCTGAAGTTTTTCTTATCTTACCTGCCGCTACTTACTTCAATAATGAAAAACTATTTATTTGCCTTATTTGTCATCTGCTGTTACAGTGGTCCTTTAAGTGGGCAAACGAGTTTCTTTTCAGAAACGAATGAAGCCATAGAAAAATATACTACCGGTGATTCGATTATGAGTACTTTGGATCAATCTGGGGTTGTGTCTTTGAATGGAGATGAAGGGTTAAGCGAATTCGTAGAAGCTATCGTGGTGTATCCGAATCCTGTTTCAGGTGAGCTAATGATAGATTTGAAAGAATACAAAGGTCCGGTTTTAATCAGGGTTTATGATGTAGACCTGAGTCTCTTAAATATTTTTAAAGAAAGAAATATAGACATGTCTTCGTATAGAATTGGCGCATACATTTTAGAAGTTGAATACGATAGTCGGATAGAGGTCATGCGAGTAATAAAAAATTAGTTGGATAGTATTAGGCAAGCGCATAAAATTCTAAAGCACCGACAATCTTATTTTGGGATAGACCACTTACTTTTATACAAAAAAAAAGCACTTCGTAAAGAAGCACTTTCCTAATAAAATAAATATCCAGTCTTAAAAAGTAGGTCTTTTTCTGACCAGAGCACAAGAGGTTAACTCATTACCCATCCCTGTGGAGAGAATGATTATGTCTTCTCCAGTTAAAGCAAGAATCCTGGCATATTCCATCGCTTCGGCAAAATCGGTGTATTCGGCTATAAAAGCGTACCCTTTATTAATGTATTTATGGATGTCAGCGGCAGTACCAATTACTGTGGATATGTTAGGTAATCCAATACCATTAGCTTCATTAATAACAAAAGGTGCGGTTTTCTTTATGCCATGTGATGATGGCAGTGCGTGCGCACTACCTACTGCACATAATAAGAAGGATAAAGGGTAAAATAATTTTTTCATGGTTAATTTTTTAGTTAAAAAATAGTGTTTAGTGATATTAAGCTTACATCTGTTTTAAGATTCTCAAACTTCATTTCGCAGGGATCAAATCGGCCGTTTTATGAGGTGTGCAAATCAAATTTTTAATAGTACGCTAAAACTGTAAAGTAATTACGATACTGCGAACGAAACAATAGCAAGTTCACCAACTTACGGTTTGGCTTGACCAACGGGTTTCTTGTCGTAATACTCGAAGCTGATTAAACAATGTAGTGTAGACTTCATTTTTGGAGAACCTGGAGCACTCAGATTTAAGACTATCTTCATAAGCTTGCCTGATAACCAGTGCAGGGATAAAACAAATAACCAATAAGAAGTTATGGCTGGTTCGGAATTACTTTTTCTTTTCCCAAATGACAGTTGCATTTACAGTCTCCTTTAGAGACGAGACTCACTCCGTGCCTTCGTTGAAAATAAGCTATCATCGCATTGGTCATCTGTGGTCGTGTTACATTACAGAACTTCATTTCAGGATGGTTCGCAGCATAACGATCAATTGCTTTTAAAAGTTCGGCATCTCTTTGATAAGAACCGAAATTAAAGACGGCTATGCTTATTCCAATTGCGAAGACACCACCACCAATGACCCCGTTCACAGTTGATTTGATCTTAGAAAACAGATTAATGTTTCTTAACAAATGCACATACATAACACTGGCTGCTAAAATGAAATAAGGGATGCTTGGGATGAGGTAGAACCCCATTTGTTTTGGGCTTACTAATATTGGCAAGGAAGCAGAGAAGCCAATACAAAGCATAAACACAATCCACTTTTTATTTGTGGAACTCATCGAGTTTAATTTTTTTCTTCTAATGAATAACACAAGTAAAGCCGGGATGAAAATGACTAGAACCTCAGAAGTCAATCGTTCTAATAAATGAAATCTTCCAGCCGGATTAACTTCTCTTTTGCCTGCTAAACTTTTGATAAATTGTTCGTTGAAATATTGAGAGAAATAGTCGTTAGCTGGTTCGTAGAGATAGAGTGATATGATCAAAATAAACAGTCCAAGAAGAAGAAAACAGTATTGGAGGAGCGCTCTTTTGAATGAGCTTTTAAAGATGATCCATGAAAAGAAAGGAGCTGTCAAAACAAACAAGGCCACAAATCCTTTGCACATTATGGCCGCGACAAATAAAATAGTTGCTAACCCAAGGAATTTCCAGTTTGGTTTCTGGTTGTCTTTCATCAATAAATAAACGGACCCCAACGAAAACAGAGACAGTAAAGGCTCAATTAGGTTTTGCATTTGGCCCCAGTAAGATAGGGGCATAACTGAAAAAAGGACAAGCCCTATCCACTTGTGGTTTTTCTTAATTCCAATAAAGCTCATGAGCTTGCTTAGCCCTATTAAAGAGAAGATGAAAACACAGAAACAAAATATACGTTCTACGAAAAAGTGATCTCCAAAAAGCTTAAACAACAACCCTTGTAGCCAAAATAACAGTGGAGGGTGTCCAATGAAACGACCATATTCATCATGCGTCTCAGCCAAAATGAATAAATTTGAAGAAACTGAGAAATTTCGTGAAACGCTGCCATATAAAGTCCCGTCGACAAACATGCCTTGCATAAATAACTGTGGAATGTATAGCAATGCTAAAATAGCTATCAACACAACTATGCCAAGGTTTTTTGTCATCCAGGATTATTTCTAGTTCAAACTTAACTACAGTTAAAGATAAAATCTATTTCTAGACAAGAATTGAGACTTGAGATGAGTGCAATAAAATACTTTTGATAGAAATCTATCTATTTATAAGTCTTCAATAGATACAATTAATATGGCCAGTTCGTTCTTGTAAATAATTCTTATTATTTGAGCGAACACGCAAACGCCAAATGTACACATCTGGTTTAACCAGTGTTCCGGCCATGGTACCATCCCAGCCTTGATTTGGTGAGTTTGTTTGATGAATTAATTGACCCCATCGATCATAAATAGAGAATTCGTAATCTTCTGTAGTAAACCCTTTTGTAATCGGCACAAAAACATCGTTCACTCCATCTGCATTTGGTGTAAATGTGTTTGGCACATATAGCGTAAGTTCATCAGTAATCTCGATAATGGAACAGGAAGTATCTCGGCATCCATCGCTACTTATGGCAATCAAACAAACGTCGTAAAAGCCAATTTCAGATGGAAAAGTATAAGTAGGTTCGATTTCTGATGAAGTTTCTGTTTGGTTGAAAATCCAGTTATAAGATATAGCACCAAAAGAACTATTATCAAATGCAACTTCACTATACAAAACGCTGGCCGATGCCGAGTTACTTGAAAATTCAGCATCTGGCGAAGGTGCGACACATACTGCGTTGGCTAATTGATAACTTGCAATGCAACCTTGCGGCGAAGTCACAATTAGTTCAACGTCCAAGCACCCTTCGCTATTACCTACAATCGCCAACGTGTCGTGATTACCTACAGAATTGCCATCAATACTCCAGAGTAGATTTCCAATTTCTGCGGGATTCGTTAAATTAATAATGGAGGTTTGATTGCCCAGGCAAATGATTGGGTTTAGAACCATAAAATTGGGATTAGGCAAGGTGTTAACCGTTACTATCACATTGGCTGTATCGAAGTTACTTGGACAGGCATCACTGGCAATTACCGTGTAGACGGTTGTGTTTATTGGTGTTACTGTAGATGTTGCTGTAGAGCTAAAAGAGCCACTAGTGGTAGACCAATTGTAGTTAGCGGTTCCAGCACTAGCCACTGCTACAGCATCAATATTAACGCTTTCACCAGCACAGATAGCCGTATCTGAAAAGGCTTGTACAGATATGGGTTCTAATACGGTAACTTGAATGGTTTGCGTGTCTGAGGAGCAACCGTATTGATCCAACACATATACCGTATAATCTGTTGATATTATTGGACTAATTATTTGGCTTGCCTGATTGGGAAGGCTATTATTCCAATTGTAATTGTAAGTAGGAGTTCCGCCATTAACTGAAGTTTCTATCGAAATGGTTGAATTCGGACAAAGGACTGTGTCATTAGAAAGTGTTATATCAATTATTGTCGGCTCATTAATTGTGATCGATGTATCTTTTTCACAACCAGCAGAATTTCCTATAACAAATGGGTACGCTCCAGCATTTAGGCCGGTGAAATCGCCAGAAGTTTGGGTAGTTAGCCCAGCATCTATACTAAAGGTGCTAGCATCAGCGGAGTATAAATAAATACTCCCTGTTGCCATTCCAGCACAAAAGGGTGCTGTAATGGCAATCGAATCAATTTGTAATTCAGAAGGAGATGTAATTTCAAAATTACTGGTGTCAATGGTGCAGTTGTTATCATCGGTTACCTCTAATGAATAAATTCCAGCGCAAGCAGTATTACTAAACCAAGTATTTCCAACACCAGGAATACTCCAACTATAGGAGTAGGTTCCCACCCCGCCTGAGACTGCAGCCTCCGCGCTTCCATCACATAACCCAAAACAAGAAGTAGCAGAAGTTAAGAGGTTTAAATTAAGCGCGGACGGTTCTGTAATTGAGATAGACATCGTTGTTACGCAGCCCGCCCCGTCTATTACAGAAAGTGGAAAAGCACCGGCACTTAAACCTGTAAATAAGCTATCTGACTGATATGTTAAGCCACCATCAATGCTGAAAAAGTAATTTCCATCCCCGCCGGTTACCTGATCGAACTCAATGGTTCCAGTGAAGTCATTGTTGCATTGCAAATGCGTTGTGATGGTATCAAATAATATACCATCTAACGCGCTTAGAAATACCATTGCTGTATCTGAGCAGCCAGACACATCGGTTACAATCACATCGTAAGTGCCAGCAGATAAACCAGAGAATAAGTTACTGCTTTGTGCTGGGTCCATATTTAAGGAGTAGCTGCCTATTCCAGTAATCCCTGAAGCCTGAATAATAAGCGATCCATCATTATTGTTGCAAGATGGATTAATTACTTCAATAGTGTCAATTGTTGGTGTAGTATAAGGGCCACCAGAAAAGGATACGGTGCAACCGTTGGTGTCGACAACGTCAAATCCATAAAAATCCCCATTTTGTAATCCAGTAATAGACAATTGGCCCCCATGATTACTTACGAGGTTGTTAGAAAGCGCACCAGAACCGGTGTTGGAAACCACGTAGCTACCAAAAAAAAATTCGGGATATCCGCCAAAAATGGAAACGTCAATAGCTCCAGAAGAGCAGTTCGCCGATTCTAAAAAAGTGATAGGATTTAAATAAGTTACTTGATATTCATTACCCAGATCATAACATGTACTGTCGTATTCATTGGCATTGGTAGCGGACATGCTTAATGTTATTGGTACAAACCAAACGGTATTATCTATTACTGTTGCTCCGATCCCTGTCAAATAGTTAATAATGTTTGCGTTGACTCCTCCGTTGTTGATTTCATTAACATTAGGAGGTGTTTCAATAAAAGAGGAAGTGAAACAGGGATCACTAGTTGGTGATAAGCCTGCTGTGGGAGGGCAGACGTAAATGGCGTAATCAAGAATAGGATTTCCACCTGGTGCGTTGATAAAATCATTATTGGAATTAACAACAAATGAGTCGCCATCGCACAGGACAAATTGGTCAGTAGCCATACCAGTATTCTGTGTAGATCCTACAGTAGATGCACTCATGGTACCTACGTCTGCATCGCACGAACAAGAAATTACATCAACAGTTACGGATGCTGAACAAGAAGCAACACCATCAGTTATTGTTGCTGTATAGTTTGTACTTATTATTGGAGCGTCGGTAAAAGCCGTTCCAACACCTAACCCCTGATCTATGGATATAGTAGTAGCAGTTGGAAAGCTAACCACAACGTTGTCAATACCCCAATGATCGGTAGAGTTGGATGAAATTTCGTTTTGAATCCAGCGAAATGCCGTATTGGCAGTTTGAGCAGCTGGCGGGATACTAAATTGATAATTTTGCCAAGCTAATGCATGACTGCTGCCGTCTGTATAAAACGGTGGGTAAAAATAATGAATGGTATTCCACGTGGTGCCACCGCTTGTAGAATATTGCAAGTAAACGCCTTCGTCGGCTTCGTCGGGTCCTTCACAAGGCGACGCATTACCTTGGGTAGCCATTTTGAAATCGAATGAAATGGTTCCCCCTAAAGAAACATCATATGCATTGGATTGAAGTGTTCTTGGCGATGGTTCTACACCCATCCATAAATGAGGCGTCCCATCTAGACCTGGGCCACAAGGGTTATCGAACCGGGCGTTTACCGTTGAGTTCCAGCCAGTTCCAATTGTGCTTGAGTTAAAATCATTGCTTAAAGGTGTAGAAACAACATAACCTTCAGCGAGAAGTTCAATCGAATCTCCTTGACAGATCGGACTCGCCGAAGCAGAAAGGGTTATGTTACATCCAGCTACGCCTAATGGAGTATAGCAAGATATGTTGGCTTCCCAGCCTGGTGAGGTGTCATCGGGATTCCATTCTACTGTTAATGGCCCATTTGCGCAAACCATTCCTGGTCCATTAAAATCAAATGTTGGATTACTACCACTTACAATCCAATCACCGGTTGCTGTCATAATTAACGGTGCCGCTGTTGAGGTGCCATTGAAAAACGAGAGCTCTGACCAACCAAAGATACTATAGTCCAAGTCCCACTGTGTAAAATCAAGACAAATTCCATCACCAGCATGTAAAGGATAAAAGGTAAGAACTTGGGTAGCTCCATTTGGATAGTTCCCTGTGCCTCCAGGATCCATAAAGACACCGCTGCAAACAGTTACACTACCGTCAGACATAATGACTTGACTATTTGCTCCTGAGGTAAAGAGTAATAATCCATGTAAAATTAATACGTAAGCCCTATTAATCATTAAAGAATAGTCTTTATAGACTTTTCGAATATCGTGATAACAAGCTGTGAAATCAAAGTTGAATGATGTAAAAGTAAAAGGTCTGATTTAAATTAAAGGAAGTGATTTAAGTTAATTGTGAATATAAAAATTATACAATTAGTTGATATGTGATAGATGAAATCTACGCAATCTGAAACGGTTGTAAATTGCAAAAGTGTCGCATTTGGACTTATTTAGAGCGCTACGAATAAATAATTTGCCAATAGAAGAATACTTCCGTTATAAGCCAATAGCCTAAATGAAATGGTGCTTTCACTAATTCCTTATTGTTTCTTTATGGAGATCTGCGTTCATTTGAGCTATACGAATCAAACTTAAATATTATGAAATACGCATTAAAAATAGGTACAAAAACTCTGGTCTTTGCAGCAATTGGCATAATGACGAATGTATCCATCGCTCAAAAAGCAAAATTCACATCTGGCCCATCAGGAGTGGAGGAAACGAAAAGCACAATAAATCCCACATTTACGAAAGCCGATGTAGATTTTGACTATTTCGAAGAGGTCACAGCGCAAGCGAAGAAACACCGAAGTAAAAGATTAATTGATTTTAAAAAGTTTTTAGAATTTTCTAAGGAAGAGGGTACAATAATTCTGGATACGCGATCTAAAAGAATGTACGACAAAATGCATATTAAAGGTGCAATACATATTAATTTTTCAGACTTCACTCAGGATTATTTAGCGGAAATGATTTCAAGTAAAGACACCAGAATCTTGATTTATTGTAATAATAACTTTTATCAGGAACCGGTCTTCAAAATGCCATTTCCTACAAAAGCGATGTTACCAAGCACTTCTTTTGATTTGTTCAATAAAGATGAGCGCCCAAAAAACACATTGGCTTTAAACATTCCAACGTATATCAATTTGTTCGGGTATGAATATAGAAACGTTTATGAGCTTTCCGAGCTTGTTTCATCAAAACAGCAGGGATTAGAAATGAGTGGTAGCGATGTGAAAAAGTTAAAACCTGCAACACAAGGAGGATACTAATAAGCTTGCTTCTGTCATAAAATACAGCAGGGAAACATTGCTTTTCTGCTGTATTATTTTTTATAAATAGTCTGGGTCGGGTACGCAAATTCAAGCCCATTGTCATTGAACTTCCGCAAAATAGCCATGTTAATATCTGTTTGAACAGCCAGACTATCCTCGCCAGATTTAACGTAATAAATCAATAGGATTCCCATTGCAAAGTCTCCCCAAGAGTTAAAACCTATCGTTACTTTTTCTTCTGTTAAATCATGTGATTGTACAATCTCCCTCAAATAGGCCATCGATTTTTCCATTTGATCTGGACTCGTTTCATAAGTTAGTCCCAAATTGGTAGATACTTTTCTGCTCGGTTCATTCGTTACATTTTCAATAGCATTGTCATTGAATTGACCGTTAGGAATTGTTACGAGTCGTCCTGCTAACGTTCGTATCCGTGTAGATCTAATTCCGACTTCTTCAACAGAGCCATCAATTCCATTAATGACTATCCTATCTTTAGGTTTAAAAGGCTTGTCTAGAAAAATCATAATACCTCCAAAAATATTTTGAACAGTGTCTTTAGCAGCGAGAGCAAAAGCCAGTCCTCCAATACCAAGCCCTGCAATTAATGCCGCCACATCAAAACCGGCATTGTTTAGCCCAATGATGATTCCAAATGTCCATAAAATAAGCTTAAAGACTTTGCGAATGGTTGGCATCAGTTGATCATCAAGATCACTTTCTGATCGCTCAATAATTGGCATGAGGTATTCGGTAATCATAGCATCAACTATCCGCACGACTAACCACGTGATGTTTAATGTGAAAATGATTGTAAAAGCGTGACTAAAGAAATTTTGCACATGGTTAATGGCTTCCCCATTTTCACCAATCAGTAAGTGTCCCTCAATATCTAATTCGGGAGAGCCCAATGATAACCTCATAAAAGCCCAAAAGAATCCAATTATTGCAATGGCATAAACAACGGGCTCTTCTAATTTATCTACTAACAAATCGTCTAAAGAGGTCTTTGTTTTAGCCGTTACTTTTTTGACGAACCGCCCTATTATCCAATATGTAATTTTAGCTAGAATGACAGCACCCAGGATAATGCCAAATGATATGGCCCAATCCAACAAAGTGTTTTGATAAAAGGTCTGGCTTAAAAATGCATTAATCTCTTCCATGGTATTTATATTATTTTGCGAATATAACATGAAATTATAAGTTGTTTTAAAAGAGATTAAGCTATTTCATAGGGTAATAGCAGAACTTGACAAGATCAAAAATAAAATAGAACTCTTTATTTCCTATTTTTACCGGTGTTGAAAATTCTGATAAACGTTCGCTTATGAAAGATAAATATAAGAGCCTGGATCAAAAAAAGAGCGAGGCAAAAACAGGTGGTGGAGAAGCAAGAATAGCTGCACAACACAAAAAAGGCAAGCTAACTGCTCGGGAAAGAATACATTTTTT
>JABJPZ010000064.1 GCA_018663635.1 Crocinitomicaceae bacterium | reverse complement strand
TTTATACTCATTATAAGCCTCCACTATCGGCTCTAGCTCCTTATATTCTTTATTTAACTTGACGTAACGCTTCATTTCAGCAATTACTGCGGGATCGACAATCAGTTTTCCAACCTCTTCGCGCCGCATATTGATGGCCTCCAATTTATCTAATAAACCACTCATCTTATTCGTAAATAAATTCGCCGTATTCTGATTGAATTGTCAGCTTCTTCGATCCACTTTCAACTCTTCCAATAATTTGAGCATCTACATTATATTCTTTGGAGATGGCAATTATTTCTGATGCTTTTTCCGCTGGAACATACAGCTCCATTCTGTGCCCCATATTAAATACTTTGTACATCTCCTTCCAGTCTGTACTTGACTCTTCCTGAATCAATTTGAACAACGGCGGAGTTGGAAATAGGTTATCTTTAATAATATGACCATCATCTATGAAATGCAATACTTTAGTTTGGGCTCCTCCACTGCAATGCACCATTCCATGAATACAGTCTCGGTGCGACTTGAGCACCCTTGCAATAATCGGAGCATATGTTCGTGTTGGCGAAAGCACTAGCTTACCAATATCCAAATCTGTATCTTTCAACTTATCTGTTAACATTTTTGAACCTGAATAGACCAGTTCTTCCGGAACCGCTGGGTCGAAGCTCTCTGGGAACTTGGTCATCAAGATCTTAGAAAAAACATCATGTCTCGCAGAAGTCAATCCGTTACTGCCCATTCCACCATTATATTCGTTTTCGTAGGTAGCCGTACCGCATGAGCTTAGACCTACGATCACATCACCTGGCTGAATATTTTGATTAGATATAACCTCTGATCGTTTAAGACGCGCCACAACCGTACTGTCAACAATAATGGTCCTGACCAAATCACCCACGTCAGCCGTTTCACCTCCAGTGGATTTAATTTCTACACCGTGCTTGGATAGCTCTTTTAATATTTCTTCTGTACCGTTAATAATTGCTGAAATGACCTCTCCGGTGATTAAATTTTTATTCCTACCAATTGTACTAGACAAAAGTATGTTGTCAACGGCACCAACACATAGCAAGTCATCAACATTCATGATTAAGGCATCCTGGGCAATGCCCTTCCAAACACTCAGATCTCCCGTTTCTTTCCAGTACATATAAGCTAGAGACGATTTGGTCCCTGCACCGTCTGCATGCATGACAATGCAATAATCCTGATCACCCGTTAATTCGTCTGGAACAATTTTACAAAATGCTTTCGGGAAAAGTCCTTTGTCAACATTTTGAATAGCAGCATGAACATCTTCCTTTCCAGCAGAGACTCCTCGCGCGTTGTATCTAGTTTCTATTACCATAAATGCTACAAAAATAAAAAAGCCCCACAATCGTGAGGCTCAATACGTTAATAAGTTATAAACTTTTATTCTGCTCCACCAGAAGGCTTATAATCAAAACTCAACACTCTAAATTGAGTTCTTCTGTTCTTTTGATGCGCAGCTTCTTGTTCCTCTTCGGTCGGAAGCTTATCAATTTCACCGCATTCAAATTTAGGCCCACGAGGTTGTTTTTCACCATATCCTACAGGCACCATTCTATCTGCAGGAATATTTTTTGAAACTAAATAATCTACACATGATTGTGCTCTTTTCTGAGACAACTTTTGATTGTATGAATCAGAACCTCGGCAATCAGTATGCGATTGCAATTCTATTACAATTGACGGATTTTCAGTAAGTGTTTTGAACAAGTAATCCAATGAGTCTTCTGAGTTTATCGTTTCATTTATCTGTAAAGCCCATTTATCTAAATCGTACCGAACTTCAGGAAAATCAATAACTACATCTTTAGTTGCAGGTTGAATTTCATAGGCCGAATAAAAATGCTTACCCGTTGTTCGACCAACTGTCGAGACACTCCCGTTACCAATAAGAAAGTCTGTTTTGGAAATCTCAATGGTATAATTTGTCTCCTTCTTAATCAACCTATTACCATTTTCCTCCTTAAATTTGAACTTACCCGTTGCATCTGTCATTTTCGTAACACTAGTACCATCCGACCCTATAAGTGTAATACTGGCATCTGGGACAGGTTCCAGTGTAGCTTTATTTTTTACTTCTATTTCCCAAGTGAACATAATCTCAGGAACCTTAAAGCTATAAATATCATCATGGCCTTTTGTTTTCAGTTTACCCACTGTTCTAGAAGAAGTGAAAAACCCTTTTTCCGAAGTGCCTCTATCAAAAATAATTCCGAAATCATGTTCAGAAGAGTTCAGAGGATATCCTAAATTTTCAATCTCACCCCATTGGCTTTCTCCTGTAGATGCCGCCTTAAACATATCAAGACCACCCATACCTATATGCCCATTAGAAGAAAAATACAAAGTGCCATCCGGTTTTAGATGCGGAAACATTTCGTCTCCTTCAGTATTGATTCCCTCACCCAAATTGGTTGGAGGTCCAAATTTCTTTTCTTTTCTTTCCCATTTAGCCATCCACAAATCTTTCCCACCGAATCCACCTGGCATATCGGAAGCAAATATTAAAACCTGATCGTTAGCAGAAAGACAAGGATGTCCTATCGTAATGGTATCTCCGCCATCTGGCTTTAAACCAATACTTTCCGCAGTTTTCCAATTAGAACCTTGTTTCGTTGAAACCATTATGTCACATCCAATATTATGCTTCTTTTCTCTTGGACAACGTGTAAAATACATGGTATTTTTTTTCCTATTGAAAGTAGCAGCACCCTCATTATCTTCGGTATTAATTGTTGTAGCCATCGGTTTAGGCTCACTCCATTTACCGTTATTATCCCTAGTCGTGATCCACAAATCCATGAAACTTTCTCCCGTCCTGTCATCTACATCAGCTCCAGTAGAACCCGGTCTAGAAGAAGAAAAAATTAATTGTTTGTACTTCGGATCAGAGAATACAGGTGAGAAATCATACTTATCTGTATTTAACTGTAGCTCAGAGGCAATTATGTGTCTAGTCTTGTTATTGATCCACTCCTGCGATTGTGTACAAGCTTTAAGCCCATCTTCTGCTAATTTGAAACCGGGTTTTATTTTTAAGAATTTTTCATACTCATCTGCAGCATCTTTATACTCCCCCTCTTCTTTGATAACCTCTGCTAACTGATAAATCACCAATGGATTGGTCTTATCATATTTTAGTTTGATTGCTCTTCTGTAGAAGGTCTCCGCCTGTGTTGGTTCAACCAACATTCTGTAGCATTCTCCAATTTGAAAATTAATCCGTGCTTTTTCAGCTGGTTTGGCTTTCGTCTCAGCTTTCTTATATGCATCTATAGCTGAAAAGAATTGTTCATTTTTAAATTTCGCATCTGCTTCTTTAGTGAAGTTTTTTTGAGAATAAGCTCCCACACACACTACGGAAACAATCAACACTGCAGCAAATTTTCTAAATAATCTCATGTTTTAGTTTCTTATGCTTTCCTTAAAATCGTTCATCGAAGAAACGAAAATAAGTAAATATTTTAATTCATCAACCAAAACTATACCACATTTGACTCTCTTAGAACTTCAAGAAACCACAAAAGTTGGGATTTTGATTTGTATTAGGTACAAACTCTTCAATTTTTTACCTAAAAAAAATTCATTTTAATTAGCAAATAACATTTCTCTCAGCTTCGGCAAAGGCCAAAATTCATCTGCCACTATCATCTCCAGCTTATCTGTATCGTATTTAATTTTATCAAAAAAGGGTTTTATCTTGTCGCAGTATGTCTCTGCTCTTTTTTCCAGGTCCTCTATTTTATTGGCCTTTTTCCGCATGGTTATCATGGCTTCAACGTTCTGTTTAATAGCTGTAAACCTTTTTGAAATCTCTTTAATCATTTCGATTTGAGTGCTTGTATAGGTTTCTACATCATCACTCATAATATCCATAATTCCCTCTACATTTTCTACAAGTAGTTTTTGATATTTAATAGCGGCAGGAATAACATAATTGTAGGAAATATCACCTAAAATTCTGGCCTCTATTTGCAATTTCATTACATAATTCTCCAATTCTATTTCGTGACGTGCATGCAATTCAACCGAAGAAAGCACATTCATTTCTTCAAAAAGCGCAATCGTTTTTTTGTTTACCATAGCGGCAAGCGCACGTGGAGTATTCTTGAAATTTGAAAGCCCTCTCTTTTTTGCTTCCTTCACCCATTCATCTCCATAACCATTCCCCTCAAAACGAATATTTTTGGACTCTATAATTAATTTTTGAAGCTCCTTCAATATTGCTTCGTCTTTCTTCTCTCCAGTAACAATTCGAGCATCTACAGAGACTTTGAACAATTGTAGCTGTTTAGCAACAATTGTATTTAAAGCAATCATCGACGATGAGCAATTGGCTGTTGAACCTACTGCCCTAAATTCAAATTTGTTACCCGTAAATGCAAATGGGGATGTTCTATTCCGATCGGTATTATCCAACAATATCTGTGGGATTTTGCCGATTTTCAGTTTCAATTCAGTTTTATCTTCCGGGGTCATTTTACCTGACTTAATGTTCTTCTCTAGCTTATCTAACATTTCTGTTAGCTGAGATCCAATAAAAACTGAAATAATAGCCGGCGGTGCCTCATTAGCACCAAGCCTATGATCATTTGAAGCAGACGCAATAGATGCGCGCAATATATCTGCATTGTCATAAATAGCTTTGATTGTGTTTACAAGAAAGGTTAAAAACTGCAGATTCGATTTGGGGTTCTTTCCTGGACTTAATAGATTGATACCCGTATCCGTTGCAAGCGACCAGTTGTTATGTTTCCCAGATCCGTTTAATCCAGCAAAAGGTTTTTCATGAAACAAAACTCTAAAATTGTGTTTCCTGGCTACTTTTTCAAGTACATCCATTAACAAGAGATTATGATCATTTGCTAAGTTTGTTTCTTCAAAAACAGGAGCACACTCAAACTGATTCGGTGCAACCTCATTGTGTCTGGTTGTAACAGGGATTCCCAATTTCAAAGATTCCTGCTCATAGTCTCGCATAAAAGCCAATGCTCTATCAGGAATAGACCCAAAATAATGATCATCCAGTTGTTGTCCTTTTGCAGGATAATGACCAACCAATACTCTCCCTGTAGTTGCAAGATCAGGCCTAGCATGATAAAGGGATTTATCGACTAAAAAATACTCCTGTTCCCAACCTAAAGTAGCATTTACTTTGGTTACACTCTTATCAAAGTATTGACATACTTTAGTTGCCGCATCATCAATAGCAGAAAGTGCTTTTAAAAGAGGCATTTTATAGTCTAAAGCCTCACCAGTATAAGCAATAAATATGGTTGGTATACATAAAGTAGTTCCCATCACAAAAGCAGGTGAAGATGGATCCCAAGCCGTATACCCCCTGGCTTCAAAGGTGTTTCTAATACCTCCATTAGGAAAACTTGAGGCATCTGGCTCTTGCTGAACTAATAGGCTACCCTCGAATTGTTCTATCGCCCTTCCTCCTTCAATTGGCTGAAAAAAAGCATCGTGCTTTTCAGCAGTTGCCCCAGTAAGCGGCTGAAACCAATGCGTATAATGAGTCGCTCCTTTAGCTAGAGCCCAATCCTTCATTGCAGATGCAACCTGATCGGCCACGGATCTATCAATTCTTTTCCCTTCGTTAGTAGCTTCCAGAACACTTTTGTAAGCCTGATCAGTAAGGTATTCCCTCATAGAATCCTGATTAAAAACGTTCTCACCATACAATTCGGAAATTCTTGCTGGTAAAACAGGAACTTGGACTGCTGCTCTTTTTTGTGCTTCTTCTATTGCGTTAAATCTAATTCGACTCATTTTGCCACGTTTTTGAATTTACAAGACAAAGGTATGTTTTTAAGGGGGTCTAAATGAGTAATAATGCTTTTTTTATCAACGCACCCCCATATTTTTGAACGAATTATTGAAAATATTTCTTTTTTTAAACTAAATGGCCTTCTCTAAAAATTAGCAAAGCAATGTAAACAAGATAAGTCAGGAACAAAACGAATCCCTTAATTCTTCCTATTCGAGACCCAACAAACAACATTACCCCTAAACCAATAGCGATACCCAACATCCACCAGAAGTCAAAATAAAGAACGGACTCCTTCACTGCTATTGGATGCGCCATTGCAGTGATTCCGATGACTGCCATAATATTAAAGATATTAGAACCCACCAAATTCCCTAATGAAATATCTGTTTGTTTGCGATATGCAGCAACTGCAGAAGTAACCAATTCTGGCGCAGATGTACCAAATGCCACAATTGTGAGGCCTATAACATGCTCTTCCATCTCCAAAGATTTGGCGATATTAACAGCTCCCTTAATGAGCCATTCTGCGCCAAAATAAAGCGCAACAAAACCAATTAATATGTAAATAGATGCTACCCAAACAGCTGACTTTCCAGTCTCTTGATTGTCTTCCCTCTTAGACAATCCAGAATCTCTCCTTGATTTGACCACTAATACCACGGTAAATATGACCAAACATACAAATAGCAGAATTCCTTCCCAAGTTTGAATTTGACCGTCCAATGCAAAAACGATAAATAAGAGTGTCGCCAACACTAACATTGGCCAATCCACTCTTTTCGTTTGACGACCTGGCACCACCGGAAATATGATTACTGTCAATCCCAAAACCAAAGCTATATTGGCAATATTAGATCCAACAACATTACCTATTGCAATCCCAGGACTACCGTTCAGTGCAGACTGCAAACTAACCAATAACTCAGGAGCTGATGTTCCAAACGAAACAATAGTCATCCCAATTACCAATGGGGAAATGAGTAATGCCTTTGCAACAACTACAGACCCCTTAACCAGGAATTCTCCTCCCAAAGCAAGAACTAATAAACCACCAACTAATAGTCCTACATCTACAATCATTTCTCGAGATCCTTGAATGGCTTTGTAAGCTCTTTCATTGGTTTTTCCAAATCTTCAAAAGGCCGTTTTATGTCCTTAGCAACTGAACTAGCGCCAGATTCTGTGTCGTGCACTGAACTTTGAATGTCACGTTGAATATCTTGCGTAGCGTCTTTGATTTGACGCATACCTCTACCCAAGGTGCGTGCGATTTTAGGCATACTTTTAGAACCGAAAAACATCAATACGATTAGGAGAATTATAATAATTTCTCCACCACTCATTCCGAACATAACTATTTAGTATAATGACAAAAGTAAAAAAGCCTCTCCAATGGAGAGGCTTTCATACAAGTATTTATAAAATTTTATGCTTTTTTCTTAGTCGTGTTTGCATCAAAGTTCTTTGATAAATCCACTACTGCTGGCGTGGCGATACACAAAGACGAGTACGTTCCGACGATAACTCCAATCATTAATGCGAATGTAAATCCTTTAATACTATCGGCAAAAATGAAAATTACAAGCAATACAATAAATGTACTTAAAGAAGTATTAATTGTTCTACTTAGGGTACTATTCAATGCTTTGTTAATCACTTCCTTGTGATCTTGCTTTCTGTGAACACCCAAATACTCCCGAATCCTGTCAAATACAACAACCGTATCATTTATCGAGTATCCAACCACTGTTAAAATTGCAGCAATGAATGCTTGATCTATTTCCATTGTAAACGGAAGTATACCCCAGAATATTGAAAACAGAGACAACACAACCAATACATCATGGAACATCGCAAGCAATGCACCTAAACCATACTGCCACTTTTTAAATCTGAAAGCGATATAGACAAAAATAACTATCAACGACAGAATTATTGCAATAAATGATGACTTCATAAGTGTTTCTGTGATTGTCGCATCAACCTGTCTAAACTCTTGAATTCTGTAGGTCCCATTTAAAGTCGCTAACTCTTTAGCTTTTGCACTTTCAAGTGCTTCGTTATTGGAAGATTGGTCATCAGCAAAAACAAAACCTAATCCATTCATAGCTGATTCCACAGCTGCATCAACCATTTTGTTACCATCTAAAGACTTATCAGTGTACTTGTATTTTGTTGTGATCTCATACTGGTACTCATTGCCTCTACTTTTAACTTCAGGAGGCATATTGTCAAAAGCAACTGTTAAAGCACTCTTCAGATCTTCTTGATTCACCGTACTCTGAACTTTAACATGGTATTTTCTACCTCCACTAAATTCTACTCCGATATCTAACCCTTTAGTCACGATAGAGGCAACTCCTCCAGCAATAATTAAAGCTGAAATAACGTAAAATATTTTTCGCTTTTTAATAAACTTGTAACTCGCATTTACAAAAACATTTTCAGTCAATCTAGTTGAAAAAGAAATTTCCTTTTTTCTTTCCAGCATCAATGTGAAAATCAATCTCGTGATAAAGATTGCAGAAAACAATGAAGTAAAAATACCAATGATCAATGTTATGGCAAAACCTTGAATTGGACCAGAACCAAAATAGGCAAGAACAATAGCCGTAAACAATGTTGTCAGGTTGGCATCAATGATTGCCGAATAGGCATGTTTATATCCATCCGTAATGGCTAATCTTTTTCCTTTACCAGCACGCACTTCTTCCCTTATTCTTTCATAAATAAGCACGTTCGCATCTACGGACATACCTATTGTTAGCACGATACCGGCGATACCAGGCAATGTAAGTGCTGCTCCAAGAGAAGCAAGTGTTCCAATTATAAAGAAGATATTCGCAACCAATGCGACATCTGCAACTATCCCAGCCTTAGAATAATAAAATATCATATACATCAACACCAAAACAATGGCAATCATAAAAGACAACATACCACTATCAATGTTTTCCTGACCTAGCGTTGGACCAACTTTAGACTCATCTACAATTTTAGCTGGAGCGTCTAACGAGCCTCCCTCTAAAACAGTAACTACATCTTTCACCTCGTCTAAGGTAAACTGCCCGGTTATACGGGAGTTACCACCCGTAATAGCTACTTGTATATTAGGCGCTGAATAAACCAAATCATCCAAGACGATTGCAATGGGCTTACCAATTCTTTCAGCTGTCCAAATACCCCATTCATCAGCACCTTCATTGGTCATTTGCATATTAATTTGCCACCCCGTTCCACGTTCCATATCCACAGAGTACGATGCAACATCAATATCCTCACCCGTTAATCGAGCTCTACCATCGGATTCTAATTTGATGATATACAATTCTAGTCTTTTTTCATCATCATCAGCATTACTAGGTTTGTATGCCCACATGAAAGTAACGTATGCCGGAAGGCTAGAAATTACTTCTGGATCGTTAATAATTGCGTTAACATAAGCCGTATCCGCGATTTTAACATCACCGATAATACCCCTTGCAGCTAATCCAGTATTTCTAATGTATCTGTCCCAAGGATTATCTCCTGAGAGTCTATTATCTAGAATTGAATCCTTTTCTATTTTCGTGTAAGCTCTTGGTATTGAATCAAACAACACAGAATTAATTATTCGATTGTTGCTAGAATCTAAAATGGCAACACCAGAAATAGTATCCGTTTCCCAAATGGTGTCGGAAACAACCAAGTCGAAAGTGGAATCTAGTTCCATTACCTCATTACCTAAAGCTTTTTTCTCTTGGTCATACAAGTATGATTTTATCACGCGAAGGCTAGCAACAAAATTCTCATCCACTTCAGGTGTTTCCCAGAACTCTAATTTAGCCGTACTTTGAATCAAGTTTCTTGCTCGCTCTACATCCTTAACACCAGGAAGTTCTAAATGAATTCTTCCCGAAGCAGGTTGCTTTGAAACCGAAGGTTGTGAAACACCGAACTTGTTAATTCTGGTCATGATTACTTCTTCAGTCTTGTCAAGAGCCTTATCCGCTTCTTTACGCAAAATGGCAATAACCGCATCATTGGTTAAGTCGTCGTCAAATTTCTCTTTAGAACCAACTGAAAAGAAACGAGTCATTTTTTCATCTGGACTAATGTTATCCCAGTTTTTCTTGAATAAATCAATAAAATTCTCATTAGACTCTGAAAATTCCTTGTAAGCTGCATCATACGGATCTTTAAACACCGATTGATATTCAGCTTGAGGACCTGCGAGGTTTTTCACTAAATCCGGCACAGAAACTTCTAAAGTAACTGACATTCCTCCTTGAAGGTCAAGCCCCAAGTTCAGCTGATGATTTTTACAATATTGATACGTATGCCCAAAAAGGGGATATACCGACTGCGTTGACACACCTATTAAATACTGCTGCTCAAAGAAATCTCTTAAATCCGACAGACCCGCACTATCAACAACACCAGCATCATCAGCAAAAACGATTGATTTTTTGCCGACGTTGTAAGCGTATTGTGCAGGAGTTAACCTAGACAAAGAATCTTGAACCTCCATCTGTCGGAGCTCGGCATGATTTTTAGCTTCTGATTCAACACTACTAACAACCCATCCAAACGACAGCTGATACAAGCAGGCTAAAGCCAATAATATTGTAAATAACCAAATGGCAGTTTTGTTCTGCATTTTTTTAAATTTTATTTATAAAAATCCTAAATTAAACACAAGGGTTCGTCATTAGGGCTGCAAATATAGAATTTCAATTGATTATTAACAACATTAATTTTAACGAAGCCTGAAGGTATTTTGGGTTTCCAATTTGATTCTATTATTTTTAGCTTAAAATGCAATTTAATTCCGCATCTTACCGTCGTTAAATAAACACCACATGAAATACACCTTTTTTGTCCTTTTCCTTATTTCTTTTGTTAACGGATATTCTCAAATTTATCATTTTAATGCAATCGACTCAATAGAAGTTTTAGAGTCTTCTACTCCACTTTCATTCCCTTGGGCAAGCGGTATAAACTCCGGACAAGTATCGACCATTGAATTAAATAATGATGGGTTAATTGATTTATTTGTTTTTGACAGAACAGATAATTCCGTGTTAACGTTTTTAAACACAGGAACTGCAGGATCTCCAAATTACGTGCATGCTCCAGAGTTCGAGGAAAAGTTTCCATCAGAGATGAGGAGCTGGTGCTTACTTCGCGACTACAACTGTGATGGCAAAAAAGACATTTGGTGCTACGCCACTGGTGGAATCGCTGTCTACAAGAATATAAGCACAGGAGGGAATCTAGAATTTGAACTCACTACCAATCTCGTAATGTCTTACTTCAACACAAGCTACCTCAATCTTTATGTAAGTTCGGTAGATATTCCTTCTATTGACGACATTGATGGTGACGGAGATTTAGATGTCGTTACGTTTAGCATATTCGGCACCAATCTTGAAT
>JABJPZ010000063.1 GCA_018663635.1 Crocinitomicaceae bacterium | reverse complement strand
CGAATTAGTTAAAAATTACCAACTGAAATTACATTCAAAAAGTAATGTTATTTTATTTGTTTGGTAATTCATTCCTAAAACTCTACTTAACCTTATTAGGCTTCATATGGATTAAATTACCTCTAAATCTGGCAATTAAAAGGATTTAGGATTACGAAAAGAATGATGTGAATCGAAACTATTTCGTTTTGAATGGAGTAAAGTGTTAACCACAAGTAATTGTAAAATGAACAAACTGTATGTTTTGTTTGTTAAAAAATTGGTTATTAAAGAATATTTCTAATGATACAAACATTGAATAGAATTTTTGAGTTAGATGCCTTCAAAGAACTAAACCCAGAAGAAATTGATTGGTTACAAGAAAAATCAAAACTCAAAAGTTTTGAGAAAGGAGAATTTATTTTCTCGCCTGGGAACCCTTCTGCGTCTGTTTTATTCGTGGTCGAAGGTCGCGTAAAGCTAGGAGCTTTTAATAATGATGGCAAAGAAATGATAAAACACATTTTCTTCCAAAACGAGTTGTTTGGAATAATGGCTATTTCCAATCAAAAATTGCGGGCGAATTATTCCAAGGCAATGGACGATTACAATGAAGTGTTGGAAATAGATGTTTACGATATGAAAAAGCTCATGCAAAAAAATGCATCATTTTCGCTTGGAATTTCAAAAATAATGGGAGATCGGTTAGTTCAATTCCAAGAAAGAATTGAAAGCCTGATGTTTAAAGACACTTCAACCAGAGTAATAGACCTTCTGAAAGAGTTTGCGAAAAAACAAGGACAGCAAGTCGGGGATGAAATTATGATTAAGCACAATTTAACGCATCAAGACTTTGCGAGTTTAACAGCCACAACCAGGCAAACTGTAACTAGTATTCTCAACGATCTGAAAAAAGAGGATTTAATCTATATGGAAAGAGGTAAGATGCTTATCAGAAATATCGATAAATTAAGCTACCTCCGACGCATGTAATACAACAAAATCATTAGAAAACCACTTGTGATCAAAGCATAAGCAAACCATTCCCATAAATACTTTAGTGGCATCTTGGAAGTATTTTCAATTGCTGCTTCATTCATTTCTGAAAAGTCAACCTTCAGATGTGAAGAATCTTTAAAGTTAAAATCATCATTTGCGGAAATTTTTGTAGGAATGAAGTGAATAATCGGTGAAATAGAAGTATCTCCTAAATCGCCCGTTACAAAGCGTGTTGAAGTAGTATCTCCGTCACTCCAACTGGAAAACTTCCAATTAGCATCCTGAAAAATACGCAGAGATAATTTCACTCCTTTAAAATATATTCCGCTAAATGGAAGCGCAACAGGATTATTGTCATTAATGATAACCATGCCCGAATCGCCCTCTACATTTAATTCGTATGTCCCAGCACCTGTTAAAAGCCTATTAATTTCACCGCGAATATGCTTAGTGCGTAATTTTGCAAATTTTCTAATTTCATCTACTTTTTTCAACCAATTTTCTTTGCTTACAGCACTATTTTTAAAATATCTGGGCAACATGTTTCTGTCTCTTGGTAATTCATTTTCATAAATATTCACAAACCGATCCACTGCTCTGTTAATTGTATCATATTGAAGAGTCGTATTCAATAAATGAGCAAACTGATTGATAAAATCTGCTCTAAACTGGGAATGTTCCATTAATTTGGTCAAATACATCGTACTCCACCTGGGATTATACCAATTGGTTCTTGAATTGCTCAAACAAGCTTCTAAAAACTTCCTGTTATACTTACCATGAGAATGATCCGTATCGTATAAAATCATTCTGAATTTACCATCTGCATCTTTTGAATTCCAATAGCGTATATTTCCTCTACTGTCGGAGTTATTTAGAAATATTTGCACAATTCTGTAGTTGATATAATTTCGAATATCAAGCATGCTACGCACTTTTCGATATGCCTGATCGTTCATCGTATCCAGATCTTCAAAAAAGCGATACATGCGCATATAGTCTCGAGCCGAACCATGCTGTCTAACCCACCTACCCATTATAATTGAACTTGAATCAAAAGAAGCATTGTGATTATAACACAAATAATGCTTATTGACTTTTTCTCGCAAATTATATAACCCCCAATATTGACCGTTGATAAATAATTGTATCGGCTGATAAGCCATATAATCAATGTCAATATCTCTGATTAAATATGCGTTCAAACAATCTTTAAATCTTGCTCCTCGATAATCATTTCCAGATGTTCTCAAAACAAATTGTTTGTGTTCAGTAATATTTGGTTTAGACGGAAATACAGCACCTTCAAAACGGTTTTTTCCATATTCACCTCGAGCTACAATTTTCATTGATTTTTCTGATAGCCGCCTTGTTGTTTCGCCAAATATTCGAATTCCTGCACCTTGATTAAACAGTATCTTCCCTGTAGTATCCATGTATTCTACATGCATTTCCCGTTCCCATTTTTTCAAGTAATTGCAATTTTCCCAGTGTCCTGAGCTATCGTCATAGTAGGCTTTCTTGCCTTTGCAGTAAATTCCATATTCAGAAGACCAAAATGAACTATCAGGAACAGCAATAGAAACAATAGGAAGATTTGTTTCAAAATTAAAAATATAGCTACGTAAAAATGTAGTGTCTAATCGGCTACCATTAAAGTACGGTTGAATTCTTAAAACCGTATTCTGATTTATTTTTAAAGAATCTTTATAGCGCTTTCCGTTCTTAGGATGATCTCCATTTAATGTGTAATACACCTTATCAAAAGTGCCATCAATAGAAACAACTATTTGGTCCGTATACAAACCAGAAGAATGTGAAGTGCCTAACGAGAATTGCTGTGCACACACATTCTGTACTAAAATGATAATTAATATAGCCCAAACAAACTTCAACTAATTAAATTTATTAATCCGTTCTTCTTCTTTGATAGAGTTTTCAGATAGTTTTAAAATTGATACTTTTAAAAACTATTGAGAACATGACTTATGACGGACAAAGAAAAAGCAGAGAAAGTTGTTGATTTAATGTACAATAATGATCCTTTTAGTCAATGGCTTGGGATTGTTCGAGTTGATGAAAATCAAGGAACATCAACACTAAAAATGACAATAAGAAAAGAAATGTTAAATGGGTTTTCAATTGCACATGGGGGTATTACCTATTCCTTAGCAGACAGCTGCTTGGCGTTTGCATCAAATTCTCACGGACGACAGAGTCTTTCTGTAGAAACCTCCATTTCACACACACAACCACTTTATGAAGGAGATGTTATTACCGCTTTAGCAGAAGAAATTAGCCTCACAAATAAAATTGGAATCTATCACATTAAAATAACCAATCAGAAAGAACAAAGTATAGCCTTCTTTAAAGGTACCGTATACCGAACATCTAAAGATTGGAACCTAAATAGAGAAAGTTAGCAAATGAAAAATGTTTATATAATTGACGCTGTTAGAACAGCAATAGGAAATTTCGGCGGTAGCCTGTCCACTGTACGATGTGATGACCTTGGAGCGCTTGTCATTAAAGAACTGATGAACAGAAATGCCCAACTAGACCCTATACTCATTGAAGATGTCATCTTTGGGTGTGCAAACCAAGCAGGAGAAGACAATAGAAATATTGCTAGAATGTGTGGTTTATTAGCCGGGCTACCTTGGCAAGTAGGAGGGGAAACCGTTAATCGACTGTGCTCATCCGGTATGGCATCTGTAATCAACTCTTACAGAGCAATAGCCATGGGTGATGGTGACATTTACATTGCTGGTGGTGTAGAACACATGACTCGTGGACCTTGGGTGATCTCTAAGGTTTCAAAACCATTTGGAAGAGATGCACAAATGCATGATAGCTCATTTGGATGGAGGTTTGTTAACCCAAAAATGAAAGAAATGTATGGTACCGATGGAATGGGACAAACGGCCGAAAATCTAGTTGCTTTGTACAACATTTCAAGAGAAGATCAAGATCAATTTGCCTATTGGTCACAAATGAAGGCTTCGGCTGCACAGGCAAGTGGTCGTCTTGCAAAAGAAATCGTTACCGTTTCTATTCCTCAACGTAAGGCAGATCCCATTCTATTTAGTCAAGACGAATTTATCAAACCAAAAACGTCATTAGAAGTGCTAAATAAATTGAGACCCGCATTTAAAAAAGAAGGGGGTTCCGTAACACCTGGCAATGCCTCTGGTCTCAACGATGGTGCGGCGGCTATTCTAATGGCTTCTGAAGAAGCTTGTACAGCCCAAAACTTAACTCCTCAATCTCGCATTGTGTCAACTGCAGTTGCCGGTGTAGAGCCAAGAATTATGGGAATTGGTCCCGTGGAAGCAGCCAATAAAGCACTAAAACGTGCAGGCTTAACAATGGATCAAATGGACATTATTGAAATTAATGAAGCTTTTTCGGCTCAAGCACTTGCGTGTACAAGAGCATTGCATTTAGCAGATGATGACAGTAGAGTGAATCCAAACGGTGGAGCTATAGCTATTGGTCATCCATTGGGGATGACAGGAGCTAGATTGTTGCAAACTGCCAGCATTGAGCTTCAAGAAAAAAATAAAAAATATGCACTGGTAACTATGTGCATTGGTGTTGGACAAGGTTATGCCACAATAATTGAGAAATCTTAGGACATTTTAATACTGTAATTTTGGAAATTGTAGGTGATGTTATATGGTCAGGAATTTTTGGTTCTCTAGGGTATGGATTCCTAGGTTATCTAGTTGCTATCATCCTCCTCATCATTTTGAATATTAGAGGGCTGCTGAAACGAAAAAAAATAATCTCAAAGATTCTTGTTGTGACATATTGGATTTTTATTCCAATTGTTTTTGCCTTTGGGTTTACCTTTATATGTGCACTCAATTACGCAAAAACCTCTACGATTAAAACGGCAGATGCAACGATTACACAGTTTGAAAAAAATACAGTACCCGCTTTCCGCGAATTCTTATTAGAAAAAACAGAGCTTCTTTCTACAGAAACCATAATTCCATCAAATGAAGAATTGGTCAATCAATATATTGAGGACGACAGCACATCATCAAACTTTGACTGGGTAAAAAAAAACACATTGATTTGGTTTTTAGATCTTGTCGAAGAAGAAGCAATTGACCGTATTTCCTCACAAACAGGATTCGAAAATAAGGAACTTAACCAATTCCGATTATACAATCACGATTCAATCAACAACCTGTTTCATCAATCATTCAATAGGTTAAAAACTGCAGAACATAGCTGGGTAAATACCTTATTTAAGCCTTATTATATGCTTGTTACAATTTACTGGATAGGTTTAATGCTCTTTCCAATTATAGAAATACTACTGGCAAGAAATCGACGCAAAATCCTAACAAAAAGTTAGACGGTCTTAATGATTTATAACGTCTCCAAAATAATTCTTGCCCGAAAGCTCAGCGTCATGTACATGTGAAATCCTAAAATAATCGGATAAATGAACAATATACAGTTCGCAAGCACAAGCATAGGGTAAGCTGGTTTTTTATATAAAAGCCAAAAAATAGGTACTATCAGGAGTATAGGAACAATCCAATTGTAAAATATATTGTTCAATACCCAACCCGAGTATACATCCTGAAGATTAACTAACAAGATTCGTTTTGGAATTTTAAATATTGGAGAAACCTCCATGTCTACAATAGAGAAATCTCCATCATGCGACTTTATTCGCGCAGCAACCTCCCAAGGTACATTTACAGCTACAGATCCATCATTACTCAGATTCATGTAATAGAAACCATCAAAAGAGAAATCTATTCCGTATGACTTGATGGTTTCCTCTTTAGGCTCTATGATTTGATCAATCATTACAAACAAACCATACCCAACAAAAAGTAATACTAATCCTGTCATTACTACGTCAAGCAAAGGGTTCTTCTTGAAAAATAAAAACCGTTTATGAATGTTAATTCGATACGCTTTAGCCTGATTTTTTTTAAACTCATAGGCTATCTTGGCATACACCGCGCTATTCTTTCTTCTTTCAAAATCTTTGGCATTCTCCGTTGAACTAATCTGTTCAGGGAAAGATTCGGTCCCATTAATAAGAAACTGATAAGCCCTGTCAATTTTAATAAATTCCTCTTTGGCTTGCAAGGAAGGATTCAAATCTGGATGATACAAAAATGCTTTTTTTCTGTATGCTTTCTTAATTTCCTCCGGCGTTGCTTTGTCAGAAAGTCCCAATATTTTGAGCGATTGCCTACGCATCAATTAGTTCATTCAATGTTTTTAGTCGCTGAATTTTCCCAGACGCTGTATAAACGAATTTTTTTATAAAATAGACTTGCTTGGGTTGTTCGTATTTATCCAAACAATCAAAACAGATATCTCGTTTTTCTCCTTCAACTAAAAGAATAACCTTTTCTCCTAACTTATTATCTGGTAATGAAGCAATAAAATAATTACCAGAAATCTCCCTACTTAACTTTTCTTCAATAACCTCTGGATAGACTTTTAATCCACCTGTATTGATTACGTAGTCAGCACGACCTAACCAACGAAAGGAGCTTCTATCCTTTAGATCCACAATGTCATTGGTAAATAAATTATTGATTTCTCTATTTTTTGATTCTATAATCAAACATCCTCTATCATCTGCATTAAAAGATACATCGCCAACTGCTTCATAAATATCACTACTCCTTGGTCCATTGAGTCTATTCAAAGCTACATGCGTAGCCGTTTCAGTCATGCCAAATGTAGCATAGCAAGAAGTGTTAATTAATTGCAACCTTACCTTTAATGCTTGGAGCACAGGAGCCCCTCCTATAATTAATTGGGCTAGATTTTGAAAACGTTCTGGATGGTTATTCAACACCCCGGTTACCTGCATCGGTGTCATCGCAGAGAAACTAATTTGTTTACGATATTCCAATAAAGGAGCAGCACTTGGTTCTTCAAATATCAAGCTAGCTCCAGACACCAATGCTCGTACCAACATCATTTTTCCAGCTATGTATTGTACCGGTACGCACAAATGAAGAACCTCATTAGAACCGATTCCAAAAAACTGACATGTCGCTTCTGCACTTGAAACCATTGCTTTTTTTGATAGTCGAATAATCCTACTGCGAGCTGTACTTCCAGAAGAACGAATGTCTATTGAATCACTACTGGAGTACCAATCTTGCAAGAATGAAAACAGATCCTTTTCTATTCCATTAGCATTTTCCACCAATTGCAAATAGTTAGAATGTGAATCGTATTTCTTATCCTTGATTATTATAGTTTGCTTACTTGTCAATTTGTTAATTACTTAAATAAAGTCAAATCCCACTGATCTTCTTTAGAATAGCACAATTGTCCATTGGATACAAAAAGTGGGGAATCGATATTATTGGAATATAGACTGCCTGTACCAAGACCTTGAGGTAGTAGGTTATCGTATTTATTTACCCAACGTGCAATACCATTCAATCCTATATTTGATTCCAAAGCACTAGTTACCCACCAACCAACACCCAGACTTTCTGCGATTTCAATCCAATCCTCAGCACCATGAAATCCACCGTGCAAACTGGGTTTAACTACAATATATTGGGGTTTAATTTCTTGTAAAATTTGTTGTTTTGTCGTTTTATCAAATGGGCCAATAAGCTCTTCATCAAGTGCAATATCAATGGGAGATTTTAAACAAAGTTGTGCCATCTCTGAATACAATCCGGCTTTAATGGGCTGTTCAATTGAATGCAATTGGTATTCAGACAATCTTTTGATTTTTTCCATTGCTTCGTTAGTTGAAAAAGCACCGTTAGCATCTACTCTAATTTCTAAATCACTTAATCGAAATTCTTTTCTCATGAACTTCAATAGATTCAACTCATCTGAGAAGTTTATAGCCCCAATTTTCAATTTTATACAAGTAAACCCTGCAGAAATACAAGCATTTATTTGCGCCTTCATCGACACTTTATCCCCCATCCAAATCAAACCATTAATGGGTATGGCCCCTGCCTTCTGGAATTGTGCTTCAAATGTCTTTCTACCTTTGTCATGCAGGTCCCACAAAGCGAGCTGGAGACCAAATGCTATTGCTGGCCATTTCAGAAAATTTAAATCAAAACGATTATTTGTTATCGGCAATAAATGAATTGATTCACACAGTTCTTGAAGTACCAACTCAAATTCAGGAACTGCATCGATACTCAATCCTTCTATTAAGGAACATTCACCAATTCCAGCAAAATTTAGATTGTCAGTATGCCATAATTTAATAAACCAACTGTCTTTTGTAACAAGGATACCTCTGGAAGTTCCACCAGGTTTTTTAAATTTTAGCGTATGTTTAAAATATCGAGCTTTTAACATCGTCTGTCCGTGGCAGCGTTAAACTCAAACTTGCTCATCAATATTCAAAATTTACTTGTTCTTATTGCTTTCGGTTTTTCCATATTGGCCTAGAAATCAATTCTTTCATTATTTCATTAGATCCAGCATAAATTCTTTGAGCCCTGGCATCAGCATATGCTCTAGCAATATAGTACTCCCAAATATAGCCATAACCACCATGCAACTGAACGCACTCATCAATAACCCTACACTGTAGGTCAGTCATCGCATATTTGGCTTGAGACGCAGCAATATTTGATAGCGCTCCTTCAGCATGCAATTCTAAACACCTATCCATAAAAACACGCCCCATCTGAACTTCAGTTGAGAGCTCTGCAATTTTATGCCGAATGGTTTGCATATGCGAAATTGGTTTACCAAAAGCTTCACGCTCTTTGATGTATCCAATTGTACTTTCTAATGCTCCTTCTGCTGCTGAAATCCCACATTGAGCGACGATAATTCGTTCCTGTGGTAGATTATCCATCATGTATTTAAATCCCTCTCCTTCCTTACCAAGCAAATTCATTTTGGGCACTTTTACCTGATCAAAAAAGAGCTCACATGTGTCTTGTGCGTGCATCCCCACTTTTTGGAACGGCTTTCCTTTAGAGAAGCCTTTCATTCCAGCATCCATAAACAGCAAACTGATTCCTCGAGACCTGGCCTTCGGATCTGTTTTAACAGCAACGACATAACCCTCTGCAATAAAACCATTAGTAATAAAGGTTTTAGAACCGTTTACTAAATAATAGTCACCTTTGTCCTCGGCTGTTGTCTTTATTCCTTGCAAATCACTTCCCGCGCCCGGTTCAGACATTGCTATTGCTCCAACAACCTCTCCGGAAGCCATTTTAGGGAGCCACTTCTTTTTGATATTTTCATTGGCATAATCAATGATATAAGGAACCACAATATCACTATGCACAGGAACACCAATGCCTGGCCCCGAGCATCCTGCCCGATTCAATAATTCACTAATAATGGCATTGAATCTGAAATCTGTTATTCCCATACCTCCGTAGGCCTGAGGTATTTGCGGAGCGAGAAAACCATTATTCCCCATAGATAACCAAAATTCTTTTGACACCATTTTATTCTTTTCCCACTGCTCATGATTAGGAACAACTTCCGATAACACAAAGTCTTCCATTGCTTGTCTAAATAAGACATGATCCTCAGAGAAAATGGTTCTGGGAATATCGTTTATTGATTTTAAGAGATCTCCTTTTAATACGTCCATCTAGCTTAATATTGAGCTAACAAAAATAACGATTGAAATTGAAATTGCCCAACCGAATTCTAATCACTTCTATAGATTTTTTAATTATTTGCATATATTGGCTATATTTCAAATGAAAACGAACTTAAAATAATTAATATGAAAAGACCTTTACTTATACTACTAGCACTTGGATGTCTTCAGACGTACAATGCACAAGTGATTTTTGATGTGCAGGCGCCTGCGTCAATTGCAGGAACTGTCGATTTCACGAACAATGGTGATGGTTCCAATTGGGGACTTGCCAATTTACTTGATCCTGCAGATGCCATTTTAGATACTTTAATGCTTGCAGAAGATGGTACACCAGGTATTAATCCTCAAGGCATTGACAGCACTTATGAATGCTGTGGTGACTCCATCATTAATGATCTAAGCGGGAAAATTGCTGTCATATATAGAAATACATGTGCCTTCGGAACTAAGGCCCTAAACGCGCAAGATGCGGGTGCGGTTGGTGTGGTTATTATCAACAGAGAGCCTGGATTAGTCAATATGGATGGAACTGCAGGAATTGGATCATTGGTAAATATTCCGGTCACTTTTATTGATGCGGCTTCGGGAGCTGCAATTCGAGCTGCTATAGATAATGGAGACGATGTAGTCGCTTTTATCGGAAATAAAACAGGCTTCTATGGAGATGACATAGGTCTTGCTGATGGTGACGTGCTTCGAGCAGAATTCGCTTCAACTCCAAGGCATGTAGCGCAATCCGCTACAGATTTTTCTGTGGATATGGGTGCTCAATTTTATAACTATGGTACAAACGATCAAACCGATATTGTGTTAACTGCAACAATAGAATTTGATGGTGCAACCATTTATACTGAATCTTCTGCTTCAACGGCAGTCAATTCAGGAGATACTGCGTTTATTACGCTCCCTACCTTTTCACAACCTTCCTATGGCGTTGGGTATTATACTGTGAGCTATATACTCACGATGGGCGCGACCGATGAATATATTGCAGATAACATCGTAAATGCAGATTTTCAAATCTCTGATAATTTGCTATCATTGGGCCAACTTGACACCAACATGGTACCTGAATCAGGAGTATATTACAGAGCTACCAATACCGGTGCGAATATTGATTTTACTTCCTGTGTAATTTACCGTGATTCTGTAGCAAGCAGAATGAATGCAGAAGGTATGTGGTTTGCTGCTTCCGGTGGATTGGGAGATTCGTTAACTGGAACTTATGTTCAATTGTTTGTTTACGAGTGGACCGATGTATTTACGGACCTCAATGATCCAGCCTATAACAATGCGAGCTTACTTTTAAATCAAGTGGCTTCAGGTGAATACGATTATTTGTCTGATTTACAAAATGAATTCGTTTACGCACCAATTACGTCAACCTTAGGAGGACTGCTTAATTTAACAGACAATTCAAGGTATTTATTCTGTGTTGCTATCAATACGGAAAACGTTTATATATCTCATGATACAGATGCAGATTATACCTTAAACAGAAACTATTATTTACAGCCTTTAAGTGCTGTACAGGCTGATTTAAGTTGGAATGCTAATGGGTTTGGTGCTACACCGCAGCCTTCAACAGCTATTAAATTTAGTGGCGTTACGGCAATAGAAGAGTCTTATAGACCTGAGTTCATGGCTTATCCAAATCCTGCTGGTAATATGGTTACCTTCCGATTAGGAAACAATGTCAATTTAACGCATATAAATGTTTTAGACATTACGGGTAATTTAGTTAAAAGTCGAGCCATTAATAATAATGGAGCTGGTAGTATTGCATTAGATGTATCTAACCTAGCCAATGGTCAGTACATTTTCGCTTTAACAGAAAAAGACGGAAGAACTTCCAATATAAAAGTAACTATTGCGAGATAAATTTATTTTTTCATTTAAAAGGTGCATTCAATGAGTGCACCTTTTTTATTTGCACTTAATATCCCTCTTATTGTATAGTGAATCGAAGGCCCATATACAACATTCTACCGAAAATTGGGGCCCAAACCATTGAGGCATCAAAATCTGAAGAGAACGGCTCACTCGAAGCCAAAATAGGATTCGTCTGTTTGTAATTCAACAAGTTCTCTCCTCCAACATATATTTCCCACTGTGGATTGAATATTTTGGAAACTTGGCCATTCAAAACAAAAAATGGATCAGTGTAATCTGGAAGCCTGTATTCAATAGATTTATCCTTCGTGCAAGCTATACGTTGCTCTCCTGTCCATTGCACGGTCGCATCAAATTTCCAGCTACCTTCTTTTTCGGTTTCTTTTGTAGCATATTCCAAATTGATAAAACCCCTGTGTTTCGGTACAAATGGTCTCTCTAATAGGCCCGATATATAGTCCGTTCGAACATCCAAATATCGGTATGCTAAACGAATCGAGGTTCTTTTCATTAATTCATAGTTCAATTCTGTCTGAATACTACTAGAAAAAGATTGTCCATTTAAGTTGTAGAAACGAACCATTGTGGCATCCTCCAAATCAATTACTACTTGATTTTCAAATCGTGTATGATAGAGGTCAACGGTCCATGAACCTTCCCTTTCGGCTAAACCAACTAAAAACTTTTTGGTAAAATTAAATCCAAAGTTCCAAGCAATTTCGGGTTGCAATCCATAGCCGGTTGCATCTGTATCGCCTTCAATCACCCATTGCCTTGAACTGGCAAAATAACCAATATTTTCAGCAAATATATTTGGTGTCCGCTGTCCTTTACCAGCAGATAATTTAATGGCAGAAAGTTCTCCTAACTTATACCTTAAATGAAGTCGAGGAGAATAGAAAAATCCGTATAAATTGTGTAAATCTCCGCGCATGCCAGCTACTAACGTGAAATCATCATTCGGTGCTAAATTGTATTCGAAATAAGCACCTGGCACCATTTCTAATCTAGCGTATCGGTCAAAACGATGAATTTCCTGGTACTCATCATAAAGGAAGCTGATACCGGTCCTGAATGTTTGTTTTTCACTTTCTCCAATTTCATCCTGATAAATTAAATTGGCAACGCCCGAAAGTTGTTCTCCTGAATAGTTAACCCGATCAAATAGATTATTCATTTTTTGATACGAGCCGGACAATTGAATGGCAATACTTTTATAATGCTCATCTGGATACAAATAACCAATTTTAGCGAACCCTTGCGCCCTTCTAGTTTCTAGCTCAACACCATAAATACTGCCGATTACACTTGCTCCTTTATTGTAATCCATCTGACCAGCTACCGTATTAAAAGCCAACGCTCCAGCACCAAGCTCCACATGTAAATTGTCCCCAACAAAATTCCATTGATTATGTACGTTAAAATTAGAAGACAATGGATTATCCATAAATCCATCTTGATTATTATCCCATTTCACTTGATTCTGTTTTCCATGCACTAGCAAAGTAGATTCCCAACGGTTACCAATTGATTGATCTGCAATCACATTGAGCTCGGCTCTACCCGACTGGTTGCCATATACATTAACATGAAGTTGTTCTGCATTTCCTGGTTTTTTCCAATCCACATTAATTTGCCCCGTTAAGGATTCATAACCGTTTACGACCGAGCCAGCTCCTTTGCTTACCTGAATACTATTGATCCACGCACCAGGCGTGAACTCTAATCCATTAACAGTAGCTAATCCGCGAGTCATCGGAATATTGTCTTGCATCAACTGAACGTATTTACCAGATAATCCCATCATTTGAATTTGCCTTGTACCTGTAACGGCATCTGTAAATGAAGCATCCACTGAGGGATCCGTTTCAAAGCTTTCTGCTAAACTGCAGCACGCGGCCTTTCTAAGCTCTCCCTGATCAATTAAATGTGCATTTAAAGGATCCATCAAACTCAGCCTCAATTTGTCTGCATCAAACTCTACAACAACACCTTCAATTAAATTTCCATCTCGAATTACAATCGACAAAAATTCTTCATGTTCAAATTCTATTGTATCCGTTTTAAAACCGAAAGCTTCAATGACTAAATCATGGTATTCATCATCGTGTTCAATTTCAAACTTACCATCAGCATCAGTAATGGCTGTGATTGTTGAACCCAGCCAAGTTAATTGTGCACCCGGAATAGGGCTTAAACTATCGCCAAAATCTTCAACTACAATTCCATGAATTTCATCGTGTTCATGCTCATCCTCATCATGTTGTGCAAATGAAAATATTGGAAAGAAAATTAAAAACGGTATTATAGCTCTCAGATCATTCATATTTACAACATTTATGTAGCTTGTCATAAGCAGTTTTAGTTACTTTCACTTTATCGGTAGCATGTCCCACTGCTGCAAGAATTTCATGAATTTCTAATTCCGTGTACATACTATTTTTAAAAATCACTCTTAATTTTTTTGATTCCAAATCCCAATCTGCAAGTTTAATGCCTTTTAAGTCTAGTGCATTTTCAATTCTGTGTTCACACATTCCACAAACACCTTTAACTTCAAAATTGGACTCCGTATATTTTGCTTGTCCCACACAACCACTAGATTGGATGAATAACAAGGCTACAAGAAATATTTTAAGATAATACATAATTTAGGGTATTGATTCTACTTCTGATTAATTTCCACAAGAAATAGATTCACCCATAATGGAGAAAAGAGGAATTTAGAAGGTATAATTTAGGGGCAACGCATTTCTCTGGCCCTGCCCTACTTTCAATCCCAATAGAAGTAAGTTCATTTAATAAGAATCTTCTATCAACCATCCCTGATTGTATCGGGAAAAAGTTCGGTAAATTCTCTGTAAAAGTCGCAGACGTTTTTGGCACATGTAAATCTGATGTTATCGTCACTTTTAAATCTGAACAACATGACTTTGCATGCAATCCGTCTTTCAACGGCTTCTCATGTCCACATCGCATCTCTTTGTTAATCGAAACAGAGACTAATTCATCACAACAATAATGAAAATTGACAGTCGCTTTTGTCATTGCAAAGCAGTACAACCCAATTAAACATATTGTTACTAATTTATTCACGGTTAACATTTGAACGCTTAAAAATAGCAATAGTTTCCCCGTAAAGCAATGAAAACGATTCAATTAAGTCCTAATTATTGCATTCACACCCAATAATTTGCATTTTACTGTAGAAATTTAAAAAGAGAGATTGCCAATAATTATTACCTTTCTCCCTTTTGAATCAACATTAGTGCAATCTAAAATGGCTTATTTAAGTACCGAATTTTTCAACTTTTTCAAGGACCTAGCTCCTAACAATCACAAAGACTGGTTTGATCAGAATCGGAAGCGTTACAAAAATTTTGTGAAAGACCCTTTTGATCAATTAGTAAGTGAGGTTATTGAGAAACTGCATGAAATTGATAGCAATATTAATTGTGAATCAAAAGATTGTGTTTTTAGAATCAATAGAGACATCCGCTTTTCCAAAGACAAAACAGTATACAAAATGAATCGGTCTGCAATAATCAGCAGAGGTGGAAAAAAAAGAAAAGATATACCTGGTCTCTACTTTGAAGTAGATTGTGAAAAAGTGCGAATCTATGGAGGTGCACATGCGCCAAATAAAGACCAACTGCAGCAAATCAGAGAGGAAATAACCATGCATCCAGAAATGTTTAATCAATTAATTCTAGATAGTGATTTCGTGAATACCTTTGGATTTATTCGTGGTGAAAAGAATACTCGAATACCTAAAGAATTTAAACTCTTTGGGGAGAGTCAACCACTTATCTACAACAAACAATTTTATTGGTTTGCAGAATACCCACCTGAAACTGCGCTTCAAGAAAATTTTACCGACCTCATTGCAGCACATTACAGTATCATGAAACCGATAACTGACTTTTTTATTAAACCGATTACAAACGGTTGAATTGGTGAGAAAAAACTAACCATTTTGTACCCCACATTGGTTTCTAACTGAACCACCAAG
This sequence comes from Crocinitomicaceae bacterium, assembly GCA_018663635.1. Lineage (GTDB taxonomy): Bacteria > Bacteroidota > Bacteroidia > Flavobacteriales_D > Parvicellaceae > UBA10066. Next base: position 6,449 of record JABJPZ010000063.1, on the reverse strand, counting down.
CCATTTTTTTACAATCTCAGTTAATTTTTAAACCTTGAACCTTTCCTTGATGATATTTATTAGATATTTACCGTATCAATAATGCAAACTATTCAATCAGATAAACGTTTAGAGGTCTCTTCCATTCAAAAGGAAGTATTAGCTACACTATCTTATTTTAGTGTCTTTGATTACCCGGTAACCATTGAAGAATTAAACAACTACTTATCGCATGAAGTACAGCCTAAAGATCTTTCCAGTTTAATCAAGGCGAATTTAATTCAACAATCAGACAATAAATATTACAACTTATCAAATTACTCGATAAATTTAGAAGATCGAATCACGGGTAATAAAAGGGCTGAAAAATTAAAAGATAGGGCAATCAGAAGAGCCAGCTTTATAGGTTCTTTTCCTTTTGTTCGTTCTGTATGTCTGTCAGGTTCTATGAGTAAAGGTTACATGGGACAAGATGCAGACTTAGACTTTTTCATTATTACCAAGTCCGGAAGACTGTGGGTTGCCAGAACATTGCTGATTTTGTACAAAAAGGTATTTCTCCTTAACTCCCGAAAGTATTTTTGTGTCAATTATTTTTTAGACACTAAAAACCTAGAAATAGAAGAAAAAAACAGATTTACAGCTACTGAAGTTGTCACCCTTATTAATGTATATGGCAGAACTGAATTTGAGTCCTTTTCAGCTTCTAATTCTTGGGCATTTGCTATTTTTCCAAAGGCTAAAATAAAATACTTCAATGGAGGCAAAAGAACCGAATTACCTAAAAAAATGATCGAATGGCTTTTGAATGGACGAATGGGAAACAAAATGGATTCCTTTTTTATGCGAATTTCACTGAATCGTTGGAAAAAAAAATACGGTCATATGGTCAATGCAGATTTTGAGATTGCTTTTAAGACCCGAACCTATGTTTCTAAGCATCACCCCAATAATTTCCAGCAAAAAGTTCTTGATCGATTTGAAAGCCGATATAATGCAGTTCAACAAAAAATTAAATCTGCATGATTTCTAAAGAGAAAATACTGTTTTCTCATTCCTACTTCTATCCCCTAGATGCCAAACAATGGAGCAATAAAACGCCGTATCCGCCGCTTGGAACCATTTGGGCGGCAAGCGTAATGCGGGAAGCAGGTTTTGAAGTTGATTTATTTGATACTAATCTACGGTCTGCCCCTAACGACATAAAAGAAGCGCTAACTGAAAGTACTAAGTATTTTGTCATTTATGATGATGGCTTCAATTATCTGACTAAAATGTGTCTTACCAATATGCGAGATGCGGCAACAGAGATGATACAGATTGCAAAGAAAAAAGGCAAAATTGTACTCGTCTGCAGTTCTGACTCCACCGATCACTATAAGAAATATATGGCAAACGGTGCCGATGTTGTTATTTTAGGTGAGGGTGAAGAAACGTTAAAAGAGACCTTAAATACCTTAAGAGATAACCGACCCATTACCACAGCGACAAAAGGAATTGCTTTTTTTGAAGGTGAAAGCATCGTTAAAAGTCCTCCACGAGCTGTACTTAAAGATCTCGATACGCTTCCATTCCCTGCTTGGGACCTGATAAACATGGAAGCGTATAGAAAAGTATGGAAAAGAAGTAATTATTCGTTCACTTTGAACATAGCCACAACAAGAGGATGTCCTTTTAAATGCAACTGGTGTGCAAAACCAATTTATGGAAATCGCTACAATACACGCTCTCCTGAAAATGTGGTTCAAGAGATTGCTTTTCTTCAACAAAAATACGGAACTAGTCACTTTTGGATGTGTGATGATATTTTTGGGCTTAAACCAGGATGGATTCAGGAATTCAACCAAGAGCTAAAAAAGAAACAATTAAAAATCAGCTACAAAATACAAAGTAGAGCAGATCTTTTAGTGAAAGAAGATACCATAATGGCCTTGTCTGAAAGTGGCCTGAGAGAAGTTTGGATTGGAGCAGAGAGCGGATCACAAAAGATTCTTGATGCTATGGATAAAGGCACAACTACAGCACAAATAAAAAGCGCTACGGATCAATTACAACAGCTGGGTGTAAGAGTGGCTTATTTTATTCAATTCGGATATATAGGAGAAACAGAAGAAGACATTGCGCTTACTCTTACAATGATAAAAGAAAACAAGCCAGACGATATCGGTGTTTCTGTTTCCTACCCCTTACCAGGAACCGTATTTTATGAAAAAGTGAAAGACGACATGAAATTGAAAGCCAATTGGAATGACTCCGATGAATTAGCCATGTTATTTGCGGGAACATTCAATTCCAAATATTACAAAACACTTCATCGATACTTACATAAAATATTTAGAACAAGTCAAGGCATACAATTTTTAAAACAGTTCGTCCTTATGGCCAACTGGAATAGTATTTCGTGGCGGACACTACTTTTATTGCCCATAAATGCCGTCAAGGCAAGAAATTACAAAAGCAAGTTAACCCGATTATCCAATAAAGCTTAAAATTGACTGATTTTGACACCATTGCTTCCGAATACGATGCGCAATTTTCTTCTTCAAAAATTGGCATTAAACAACGCCAGCGTGTTTGGAAATACTTGTTAAGGCATACTTTTAGTGAACAAAGAGTATTAGAATTGAATTGTGGAACTGGTATTGATGCGCAATTTCTTGGTAAAAGATGTCTATCGGTTCATGCCACAGATTTATCAACAGAGATGATTGCTACCGCAAAGTCAAGGAATAGTCAAGACAATGTTTCTTTTCAAAAGCTCGGCATTCAGTATCTATCAGAAGTAAATAATGAATATGATTTGATTTTCTCCAACTTCGGTGGATTAAATTGTATATCCCCTGAAGAGTGGTCGATCGCTGCAAAAGAAATACATCGTTTATTAAGCAAAAATGGATCATTTATCGCTGTTATTATGTCCAGAAAATGTCTTTGGGAACGGTTTTATTTCAGGCTAAAAAAGGATTCTAAAAATCAAAGAAGACGAGTTTCAAAAAATGCCATTATGGCAAATATTGGCAACCAAAAGGTAGCTACCTGGTATTATGAACCTGGAGAGCTTCAACACTTTTTAGAAAATAAATTTAATCATGTTCGTTCTCAGCCTATTGGATTGTTTCTACCTCCATCCTATTTGGAGTCCTTTTTTGCAAAAAATAATAGAATGCTAAATGTGTTGTCTTTTTTGGAGTCGTTTTCTCTATCTTCCAAATGGTTAGCCAATAGAGCCGATCATTATTTGATCCACTTCAAAAAACAACAACAGTGAAAATCGTATTAACGCACGGTTATTTTCTGCAAGAAGACGAAAAGGAACGAGAAATTATGCGTCCTTATCCACCATTAGGTCTGCTGTACATTGCTGGTTATCTCAGAGATAAAGACATTGCATGCGAAGTATTTGATGCTACTTTCGAAACCCATGAAACCTGGAAAGCATTCATGCTTAAAAATAAACCAGACATCGTTTTGTTTTACACCAATTTAATGACTAAAATCAACGTTTTAAAATTAAATACCTGGTTAAAATCAATCCTTCCTAATTGCGTCAGTGTTATCGGTGGCCCTGATGTAACTTATAATCTAGAAAATTACTTACAACAACAATTTGATTATTCCATTATTGGAGAAGGCGAACAAACTGCACATGAGTTGATTCAAAGCTTGTCTTTAAATGAAAAAGTTGACGCTATTTCTGGTCTGGCTTACCTCAAGAATGGAAAATTGATCCAGACAGCTTCTAGAATCAAACTCAAAGAAATGGGAGAACTTCCATTGCCCGCAAGGAATGCCATTCCATTTGAAAAATACCTGCACGTTTGGAAAAAATTTCATGGGAAAGCTACGGCAAATATTTCCACTCAACGTGGATGTCCATATACTTGTAAATGGTGCAGCACAGCAGTTTACGGTCAAAGCTACCGGAGAAGACCTGCCAAATTGGTTGTAGATGAAATTCAATTATTACAAGAAAATTATGGTGTAGAGGCCCTGTGGTTTGTAGATGATGTTTTTACCATAAGTCATAAATGGCTTGCATCACTATACGACGAAATGAATAACAGGAATATTCAAATTGATTTCGAAATCATTACGAGGGCGGAAAGATTAAATGAAGAAGTTCTAAAAATGCTCAAAGAAATGGGCTGTTTTAGAATTTGGATTGGAGCAGAAAGTGGAAGTCAACGCATTATAGACGCAATGGACCGGCGTGTTTCTGTTAAAGACGTAAGAGAGAAAATAAAATTAACCCAACAACACGGAATCGAAGCAGGAACCTTTATCATGATAGGTTATCCAGGTGAAACGCAAGAAGATATTTTTGAAACAGTTAATCACCTAAAATTAGCACCGCCAGATCAATTTACAATCACACTGGCCTACCCCATTAAAGGTACCGGACTTTACGACGAAATAGCAGAAGACATCATCGAGGCACCAGAATGGACTACCAGTACCGATCGGGATATTAATTTCAAAAGAAGCTACGATTTTGAATACTATAAACATGCGATTCGTTATGTAACCAACAGTTTTCACGGTTACAATCAAACTAAAAAAGGTAATCGATTAAAAAGTAATCTTCATAATATAAAAGCAAAAGTATCTCTCAACAGAATGAAAAAAATAAGTAAGTGCTAGAATTGAATTCAAAAAAAGTTAAAAATGATGTCCACTTTTTGGGCAAGCTTAAGAAAAGTTCATTTACACAACTTTACAAAGGGATTAGAAAAAAGGAAGGTAGGATATTAACCGATGACCAAGTCAAAAACCTTCCCAAACTTGCAGATCACTTTTTACAAAACGAATGGAAGTTGCGAGAAGAAAGTAGTGCAAGGTTTTTAAATCACATTAGGAAAAAAGGGTTTTTAACGATTCTAGAAATAGGTTGTGGTAATGGGTGGTTCAGTCATCTTTTAGCTAACGTTAACAAGAATCGTGTTGTAGGGCAAGACATTAATCAGTTTGAATTAGAACAGGCAGCAAGGTGTTTTGGAGATGAAAATTTATCATTTATTAATTGTACTGATTTCAATTCATTACCAAACAACAGTTTCGACTTAATTGTTTTTAATGCCTCTATCCACTACTTCCCTACTCCAAATGATTTAGTTCAGGTACTTGCAGAAAAACTAACCTCGAAGGGCGAAATTCATGTAATGGATAGTCCTATTTACAAGACAAAAATGTCAGCAGAATCAGCTGAAGAACGAACGCAGCAGTATTACATGGCAAAAGGATTTCCCGAATTATCTCGCTTCTATTTTCACCATACACAATCTGCATTCTTAGTTAAAAAAATGCACTACCGACCAAGTAGAATTAATAAAATATTTGGCAATAAAAATCCGTTTCAATGGATACAGATTAAAGTTTAACTCACTATTTCTATTTATTGACAAAGAATAATCCGCATAAAACAATCAAAGATGCCCCATGCAACGCTGATTTAGGGACATGTTGACATTTTGATGCTAATGATAGCCAATAAGTATGTTACCTTATATTTTTTGAATACTATTTCTTGGAATTCACGTAAGTTTTTAATTTATGGCAAACCATCAACTAACAATTTGTAAATTGCGTTTTAAATTAGCACACCTGAAGGCTAGATGGGCTACATTTTAAAAGCAAATTATGGATCGAATTGATGTTCTAGGTGACAAAGGTGGAAGGCTTAAGTTGTTTAGTAAAGAATTATTAGCGGAAACAAACGACACCGAACTTCAGGAAATTGTTAAACAGGCCGCAACTGAGCTTACCAGCCCCATAGCCTTAGTCAGTCTTGTTCTGGACCAAGTGCAATTTTTCAAAGCTCACATTGGATTACCTCCTGTTCTTGCCACTTCACGCGGGACACACCGAGATGTATCATTTTGTCAATTTGTAGTTCGAGACGGGGAAACTTTTGAAGTTAACGATGCATCCAATGATCCACGAATCCCTAAACATGTAGTAAATGAATATAATATACAAGCTTATTTAGGTGTCCCTATAATGGTCAATGAAACTGTAATGGGATCGCTTTGTGTCCTCGACACTAAAAAAAGAAGTTTTTCTAAAGAAGAGCACGGTAGTTTGGAAAATCTCGCGAAGTTAGTAAACCTGCGTCTTGAAGCCATTACTAAAAACCGCCGACAAACGCAGCTAACTCTCACTGAAGCAACTTTAAAGCCAGCACTTTCTGAGTTAGCGAATGCATTAAATACAGTTCAAAGTTTTATAAATAAAGGATATTCGGCAGGATCATCCATTCGAACATTTCTCAATCATTGTAACCATTTGTTTGCAGACCAATCAGAATATTCTGAAGCGGTAAGATTATCACTTGAAGCAGCAATAAAAGCAAATCAATTGAATGAGGATCTACTGCTTGAAATAGAATTTGCGGTGAATGACAGTACAGATTGCGTTAATGCATTAGAACAAATAGTAATGAATATAGATTCTACACAGTTGTCTGAAATAAT
>JABJPZ010000062.1 GCA_018663635.1 Crocinitomicaceae bacterium | reverse complement strand
TTATCTTTTAAAATTAATTTCTGAAGCTTTTTAGGAAATCCTTGAAATGGCTGACCTAAATCACCTTTGAAAAAGTTCACTACAGACTCAGGAAATGAAATTTCTTCTCCCCGTGCAATTACTTCTTCAGGAGTTAAGTCATTCGTTACCATATACAAGGCCATATCGCCTACTACTTTTGAAGATGGAGTAACTTTAACGATGTCTCCAAACAAATCATTGACTTTTCCATACATGCTTTTTATTTCTTCAAAGCGGTCACCTAAGCCTAAAGCATTTGCTTGCGGTCTAAGGTTGGAATATTGACCACCTGGAATTTCATGTTTAAATACTTCTGCTGTCCCTGCTTTTAATCCTGATTCAAATGGATAATATAACTCACGGACATCTTCCCAATAATTAGAATATTCATTCAACTTTTCAGTATTGAAAGCATTTTCTCGATTGTTAAATCGCATCATTTCGACTATTGAATTGAAATTGGGCTGAGACGTAAGTCCGGAGAGTCCTCCCAGTGCAACATCAACAACATCTACTCCAGCTTCTATTGCTTTTAAATAAGTCGCAGACTGAATGGATGAAGTGTCGTGTGTGTGCAAATGAATAGGAACACGAACGGTGTCCTTTAAGGCCGAAACTAATTCAGTGGCTGCATAGGGCTTCAAGAGTCCAGCCATGTCTTTGATTGCAATCATATGAGCTCCTGCATTTTCCAGATCTTTTGCAAGTTGTAGATAGTAAGGCAGTGTGTATTTGGTTCTCTTCGGATCTAAAATATCACCGGTATAACTAATTGCCGCCTGAGCAATGCCATTTGTTTTAGTTCGAACATATTCAATGCTCGGAGCCATCGCATTCACCCAGTTAAGAGAATCGAAAATTCTAAATACATCCATTCCGTTCTCCCAGGCTTTAATTACAAATGCTTCAATTAAATTGTCTGGGTAGGCGGTATAACCCACACCGTTAGAGCCCCTTAATAGCATTTGAAACAAGATGTTCGGAACCGCTTCGCGTAGTTCTCTTAATCTTCTCCACGGATTTTCGTGTAAAAATCGCATGCAAACGTCAAAAGTAGCACCACCCCAAACCTCCATGCTAAATGTATTCGGGTGATTGAGTGCAAAGCCCTGCGCAACTTTTAACATGTCATAGGTTCTCATTCTAGTCGCTAGTAAAGATTGATGTGCATCCCGCAAGGTAGTATCTGTAAATTGTATTTGATTTTCATTTTTCAGCCAGTCGCAAAACGCTTCTGGCCCAAGCTCTATAAGCCTTTCTCTTGTTCCTTTATATGCAGACGCATCCTTCTCAATACTTGGAACTTTTGGCGTATTAAATACTTTGGATCTATCCATTACTTTAACATCCGGATTTCCATTTACTATTACTTCGCCTAAAAAGGAAACTATTTTACTAGTTCTGTCTAAAGGTTGTTTAATTTTAAAAAGCGCAGGAGTTTCTTTTATCCAATTAACCGTGGCTTTACCATTAATGAATGTTGCGTGATTAATGACATTTTCAAGAAATTTCATGTTTGTTTGAACCCCTCTTATTCTGAATTCACGCAATGCCCTTGTCATTTTTCGGGTTGCACCTTCCAGGCTTCTCGATTGTGCAGAAACTTTCACAAGCATTGAGTCAAAAAATGGGCTTACTCTGGCACCCTGAAAAACAGAGCCTACATCCAGTCTAATTCCAAAACCTGCCGCACTCCGATACGTTGTTACAACACCATAATCTGGTTTGAAGTCGTGCTCAGGGTCTTCTGTTGTAATGCGACACTGCATTGCAAACCCTGTTGTCTTTAAAGATTCCTGGTCGCCAATTTTTATTTGTCTATCACTTAATCGATATCCACCTGCTACAAAAATTTGTGTTTTTATCAAGTCAATGCCTGTAACCATCTCAGTTACTGTATGTTCAACTTGAATTCTTGGATTGACCTCAATAAAGAAAATATTAAGTTTATCGTCAAGTAAAAATTCTATTGTACCAACATTGTTGTAATTAACTTCTTGGGCTATTCGAATGGCGTAGTCGTATAGATCTTTTTTTGTTTTTTCAGCCAATCCAAATGATGGTGCAACCTCCACCACCTTTTGATACCTTCTCTGTACAGAACAATCGCGTTCAAACAGATGTCTTATGGTTCCGTGATTGTCTGCTACAATTTGTACTTCAATATGCTTAGGATTTTCAACAAATTTTTCTAAAAACATGGTGTCGTCTCCGAAAGCGTTTTTTGATTCTCTTCTGGCTTCCTCAAACGAGTTAGTCAATTCTTCGGGTTCTCTGATTACACGCATGCCTCTTCCGCCGCCGCCTGCCGCCGCTTTCAACATTACTGGATAACCGATTAGCTCAGCCTCTTTACAAGCAATTGCAGCACTTGTTAGTTTTGCTTTACTCGAACTAATAATTGGAACTTCGCATTTTAATGCTACCCGTTTACCTGCGACCTTATCACCCAAAGCATCCATAACTTCAGGTCTAGGACCAATAAAAACAATATTATTTGCAGCACAACGTCTTGCAAATTCTGAGTTCTCTGATAAAAACCCATATCCAGGATGAATAGCGTCTGCATTTTCGCGAACAGCAACAGCGATAATAGCTTCAATATCTAAGTAGGGTTTTAATGGTTCTTCATCCTTGCCAATTTGATAAGACTCATCTGCTTTATATCGATGTTGTGAATAGCGATCTTCGTGCGTAAATACGCCAATTGTATTGATGTTTAATTCTGTGCAAGCACGAAAAATTCGAATGGCTATTTCTCCACGATTGGCTACAAGAATCTTTTTTATTTCCATTTTGACTGGGTTACGAAATTGGTTTTTCAAAATTAATTGAATTTATTTCTTAGGTTGACTGCTTTTTGTGTTTTGATTGATAAGAAGTGAACACATTATTAACACATTTAATAGATCACTTAACTTATTCAAAATGGCCTGTTGCTAAGTCTTGGAAAGTTCTTTGGAATTGTATTTTATTTCCTTGTATTATTGCCAATTATGAGATTTGTTATAATCATTTTATGGCTGCCGTTTTTCTGTATTGCTCAGCAGGACAAGAACATTGCGGATACACTCGTGTCTGGCAACGACTCAATTGTGCTATTTGACGATAAAACTTGGGAATATATGCGCACGCTACAATTCACAGGAACCATGTGCTCAGACCTTGAAAACCGTATTGCCGGCAGTAATTTGGTCACAGACTGGGACAATGAGATTACGTATAATTATTCTAATGACATGCAGGCGTTGACCGATTCGATTTGGTTGTGTTCTGTTGACAGCCTCCACCAAGCTTTTGTAATGCCCACGAATGCGCCACTTACTTCTTCTTTTAAAATGAGAGGTAAGCGATTTCATTATGGAGTTGATCTTGACTTAGAAACAGGTGATACGGTTCGTTGTGCTTTTGATGGCGTAGTTCGATATGCCAAGTATAATGGTGCAGGATTCGGATACCTCACTGTGGTCAGGCATTACAATGGACTGGAAACATATTACGCTCACTTATCTAAAATTAGTACAAAACCCAATCAAGAAATAAAAGCAGGCGACTTAATTGGCTTGGGTGGTAACACAGGTAGGTCTACAGGATCTCACTTACATTTTGAAACCCGTTTTTATCACAATCCGATCAATCCTGAAAAAATAATTGATTTTGAAAACGGAACACTTAAAGATGAAAATTTGATTTTACATAAAGACGTTTTTAGCTATCGAAAAATTGACGGTTCAAAGCGAAAATTTGCACTCGCTAAAAATAAAACACCTGCTCAAATTGCCAGAGAAGAAAAAGTAGCCAGTCAAAAGAAATGGCACGTCGTTAAAAGAGGAGATTCATTGTATGCCATGGCTTTGAAGCACAAAACCTCCGTAAAAAAAATCTGTTCTTTAAATGGTATTAGTGCAAATAAGATTTTGAATATTGGAGATCGTTTGCGTGTTCGTTAGGAATTAATGGCATGCTTTTCGTATGTCAGAGATAATTCATAAATTTCAATAAAAAGCACTCCATGATTAAAATTAGTTTACTATTTGCATTATTTATACTTTTTTCTTCCTTCGCATTCTCTCAAAATATTCAGGATAAAAAAGTGAACTATTCATATATCCAGCTTCCAGCCAAACCTTTTCAAAGCGGAACGGAATCTTTTGCCGTTACAGTAAGCCAGGATTTTAAGCAAAGAAACCAAGACTCTCTGGATTGGTATGAAAACAGGTTGAAACAGGTACAGGAAGAAAGAAAATTGGCACTTGAGGCCTGGAATAATCAAAAAGTGGAGATTGAAAGAACTTATTATACTGCCATGTCTAATTGGGCAAAATTGGTTAAAGAAGGCGATACCACAGCTGCAAAACCTGCAGATATTGCATATGGTTCTTGTCCATGTATACCAGATCCGAATAAACCTTTTTTAACAGATAGTCTTCCAGTCGAATCCTTGACAAAAATGATAAAAATCACCAAATTTGATAGAACTGATGGAGGAGCTCAAATCAATCTCGCTTTTCAAGGATTTGACAAAGGAACTACAAAAGAAAAAAGAACAACAACAGGACGGTATACTTATTCGATTAAATATAAACACCCTGTTAAAGTGACGATTAAAGATAAAGATGGTTCCATTGCTTACAATGCAATGTTTCCACGATCTACCAAGTTTCAAACATTTACTACACAAAAGTTCAAATCGCCTTATGACTTTAAATTGTGGTGGATGGACAATGAAGAAACGTTTTGGGAACAAAGACAAAAAGATGTTTTTAATGATGTAGCAGCTGGCTTAAACGGCATGTTAGCAAACGATTTTGGTTACCCAACCAAATCCAAACAAACGGAGATTTATACAGCGAAAGACAAGAATCATGATTACACAGATTTACTAGAAGCTTTTCAAAAAACACAAGATGGAATGTTGCAATTGGCCAGTGATCGAAATAAAGATGCGGCCATGGACTACTTAGGATCTGCTGTTTCGCAATATCAAACAATCCTTAATGAATCAAATATTAACGATAAAAAATCAAGAATCAACAAGAAAGTTACAGCTGCAATATATTGTAATCTAGCGGAATGTTTAATTTGGATGGATGACTTTTCGCAAGCTGAGCTTTATTTGAATAAAGCCGCTAACTTAGGAGTTGGCAAATACAAACGACATGGTAACAATCTTAAGCCGTTTTTATTAAGCCAAAAGAAGCGATACGCTGCGAATCAATAGCTGTTATTTTTCAAGCAATTTACTAGGGATTCAATATCTCGCCACAAAATTTACAGTGCTTAGCATCATAATCATGGCCTTCCTGAGAACAACTTGCACAGGCTTGAGTAGAGATTGTTGCTGAACCTTTTTTAGCAAGCTCTACGCTAACAATTCCAGTCGGTACAGCAATAATGGCATAACCCATTATCATGATTATTGAAGATAGAAATTGGCCAATTTCAGTTTGTGGACTAATGTCTCCATACCCAACGGTAGTAAGTGTTACAATAGCCCAGTAGATACTTCTGGGTATGCTGGTGAATTTGGTGCCGTCATAATCTTCGATGATATACATAACAGTTCCCATAATCGTTACCATCACCACTACACCAAATAAGAATACAAAAATCCTTGCTTTTGTTGCTTTAAGTGCTTCAACCAGCACGTTGGCTTCTTTGATGTATCGAGCAATCTTGAAAATACGGAACACCCTTAAAAGTCGAATCGTTCGAATGGCCCTTAAGAAAGATGCATTTGTAATAAAGAGTCCTAGATAGGTAGGCACAATTGAAAGTAGATCTACAACACCGTAAAAGCTTAGGATGTATTTAAGTGGCTTTCGAACAGCAATAATCCTTAATATATATTCTATAGAAAAGATAATTGTAAACACCCATTCGGCTAAAAGTAATTCTAATTGATATTTGGCACCAATGCTTTCTACACTCTCAAGCATCACTGCAAAAACGCTCAAAAGAATGGCAATAAGCAGGGCTACATCAAACAATTTACCTGCTGGTGTATCTGCTTCATAAATTACTTCATGCAATTTAAGTTGCCATGATTTTAAAGCTTTTTTCTCTTCTATCTCTTTCATTTACAAATCAAATATAAGTCAATTGGTTTATCTTTATTTGAAATCATTAGCATTAGATGAAATAGAAAAAGGGTTAGCTTAACATTAATTTTACTAAACAAGTTATAACAGATTTTCAGAGAATTGTATCGGAATCTGTTAGCTCGAGTGGTACCATATATTTAAGTCATTAAAATTCGACCGTTAATAACAAAATGCAATTAGCTATATTTACAGAACTCAAAACAATTATTCTTGTAGTATGAATAAATTAAATTATCTCGTTCCCCATGATTTTACGGAAGTTGGAGACACAGCCTTAGATTATGCAAGTAATTTAGCTATTCGGTCACGGGCCGAGGTGTATTTAGTACATATTGTTAAAAAAGAAGCGCACAAGGATGAAGCGAAAGAAAAATTAATCGAAATCATCCAGCGAAAGAAAAATAAAATGCCGAAGCTCAAGCTAGGCGGCAGTGTGAAGACTGGTAATATTTTTGAGGACATTGCATCAACGGCGGCCAAAGTTGAATCTAACCTTGTGATTATGGGTACGCATGGAGCAAAAGGCATGCAGAAAGTGCTGGGCTCATTTGCCATGAAAGTAGTTACAAGCACTAATTTGCCATTCTTGATTATTCAATCAGGGGTTTCCATGAATCGAGTAGAACGAATTGTATTTCCTGTAGACGTAGATGTTGAAAGTGTTCAAATAATGAATGTTGCAACGTATATGGCTCGCTTATTTCAAGCGGAAGTTCACTTAATTGCTCCCACGCAGACTGACAACATGTTGTCTAGAAGAATCATCAACAACATGAAAGTGGTCGCGAAACAACTTAAGAAGAACGAAATTGAATACGTTACCAAACTCATAGCAGGAGGTGGTTCATTCTCTAGTAAAACAATGGAATACGCTAAAACAGTAGATGGCAACATGATTGCTCTTTCTATTAACAATGAAGGACAAATAATCAGCTTGAATAAATTCGCTCAAGGTGTCATTACCAATGAAGATAAAATACCGGCACTTATCGTTAATTCTATCAGCGTAACGTCTACCTATTTCTAAATATGTTAGAAGTTCTTTTTGAGAACGAACACATTATTGCGATAAATAAGCCCCATGGTCTTGCGGTTCATAAAAGTAAATTGGTTCGAAATACAACCGTTTTCGCACTACAGCTTTTAAGAGATCAAATCGGACATTATGTTTCACCTATTCATCGGATAGATCGTAAAACATCTGGAGTTTTGGTTTTCAGTAAAACTCAATCTGAAACAGCTATCATACAAAAGGAGCTTCAAAAAAGCCAAAAATTATATTTGGCTATTGTTAGGGGTTTTACACCGAAATCAGGCATAATACAGAAAGCCCTAGTAAATGATAAGGGTGTACTTCAGGAGGCAGAAACAACTTATAAAACCATAGAATACAGTGAAATTAACATTGCATTTGGCAATCATTCAACATCTCGCTACAGTTTGTTATGCATCGAGCCATCAACGGGTCGGAAACACCAGATTAGGAGGCATTTCAACCACTTAAGACATCCGATAATTGGTGATCGGCCACACGGATGCAATAAGCAAAATCGCTTTTTTCTCAACACCTGGAATATGAACACTATGCTTTTGCATGCGAAAGAATTAGCTATGCATAATCCATATTCAAATCAACCATTGCGTATTTCTGCACCATTATCTTCAGAATTCAAAAGAATGTTAGTCTCATTGAATTTTAAAACGGATTTACTTAATTTGTAATCGAAATACAAATCATGGGAAGAGCTTTTGAATTTAGGAAAGAAAGAAAAATGAAGCGTTGGTCTAAAATGGCTAAACAATTCACGCGAGTTGGTAAAGACATTGTAATTGCAGTGAAAGAAGGTGGTTCAGATCCGGAATCAAATTCTAGACTCCGAGCTGTTATTCAAAATGCGAAAGCAATCAACATGCCTAAAGACAATGTTGAAAGAGCAATAAAAAAAGCTACAGATAAAGATACAGCGGATTACAAGGAAGTAAATTTCGAAGGCTATGCGCCTCACGGTATTGCAGTTTTTGTTGAATGTGCAACAGACAATAACAATAGAACAGTTGCTAATGTGAGGGCTGTGTTTAACAAATGTAATGGAACCTTTGGAACATCAGGTTCGGTAGAATTTATGTTTGAACGCAAGTGCCATTTTAAAATTGTAGATCAAGATTTTGATTTGGAGGATCTTGAATTTGAATTGATTGATTTTGGTGCAGAAGAAGTTTTTAAAGATGAAACAAATGAAGAGAATGAAAAAGAAAGCATTATGATTTATGGTGATTTTCCTAATTTTGGTTCCATCCAAAAAGAATTAGAGACCAGAGGTATAGAAATTGTTGAGTCTGGTTTCGAAAGAATACCAACGAATACCAAACAGTTAGACGACACGAAATTAGAAGAAGTAGAAAAATTGCTTGAAAGAATGGAAGAAGAAGATGATGTAATGAATGTGTATCATAATATGGCCTAACATCAATACCTTCTTTAATTAACGCTTGAGAATTTATGGAGCTTGATACACAGAAAGCAAGGGCTCAATTATTACAAAAAGAGCATAAAAAAGAACTTAAAAAGCTGAAAACGAAAAGAGATCAAGAAGTAGATCGCTTATTTCATCAGCTTCATGAAAACGAATTTAAATCTATTAATTGTTTGGATTGTGCGAATTGTTGCAAAACGACAGGACCTTTGATAACAGACAAGGACGTTATTCGAATTGCAAAGCACTTAAAATTAAAGCCCCAACCATTTATTGAAAAGTACTTGAGAGTTGATGAAGACAATGATTACGTTTTAAAAGTACTACCCTGCCCCTTTTTAGATGCGGACAACTTCTGTTCTATCTATTCTGTGCGTCCAAAAGCGTGTAGAGAATATCCTCATACTAATCGAGTAAAACAAAAACAACTGCTGCACTTGACTTTGAAAAATGCTGAAATATGCCCCGCTGTTTTTAATATTCTAGAGGCTATTAAAAAGAATACTAAATAAAGTTAAAAGACTTACCTTTGCACCCGAATTATCAAAGGTAAAACATGATCTCGACAAGTAACATCTCCCTTCAATACGGTAAAAGAGTATTGTTCGATGAAGTAAATATTAAATTTACTCCAGGCAATTGCTATGGAGTAATTGGCGCTAATGGTTCAGGTAAATCTACCTTTCTAAAGATTCTCGCAGGAGAAATCGATGCGAATACCGGACAAATTGATATCGAGCCCGGTAAGCGAATGGCTGTATTAAGTCAAGACCATTTTGCATTTGATGATTGCATGGTCCTGAATACGGTAATTATGGGCCATGATAAGCTATGGAGTATCATACAAGAAAAAGATGCCATCTATGCCAAACCTGATTTCTCAGAAGAAGACGGTATCAAAGCTGCCGAATTGGAAGCTGAATTTGCAGAAATAGATGGTTGGAATGCCGAGGCCGATGCGGCTGCACTTCTTTCTGGGCTTGGGATTCATGAGTCGGAACATTATAAATTAGTAAAAGACCTTGAGGGAGCATTGAAAGTAAGGGTGCTTTTAGCTCAAGCACTATTTGGCAATCCAGATATTTTGATTCTTGATGAGCCCACCAATGACTTGGATACGAAAACCATTTCGTGGTTGGAAGACTTTCTTTTGGATTTTCAAAACACAGTGATCGTGGTGTCACACGACAGGCATTTTCTTGATACGGTTTGTACGCACGTCGCAGATATTGATTTTAGTAGAATTCAGGTGTTCACGGGTAACTATACATTCTGGTACAAGTCGAGTCAGTTGGCTACTCAACAGAAAGCGAATCAGAATAAAAAGGCCGAAGAAAAACGAAAAGAGTTACAGGAGTTTATTTCAAGATTTAGTGCGAATGCATCGAAATCTAAGCAGGCAACCAGTCGAAAAAAGCTTTTGGATAAGATAAATGTAGACGACATTAAGCCTTCCAGTCGAAGATATCCTGCGATTATTTTTGATCAAAGTAGAGAAGCGGGAAATCAAATTTTGCACATTAACAACCTCAATTACAGTGTGGATGGAGAGGTTTTAATAAAGAATTTTAATCTGAATGTTACCAAAGGGGATAAAATTGTTTTTCTAGCGGACAACAGTTTGGCTGTTACCTCTTTATTCAAAATGATAGCAGGCGAATTAAAACCAGATAGTGGCACCATTGAGTTCGGCCAGACGATTACCAGTGCCTTTCTACCCAATGACAATGCGAGCTATTTTGATACTTCCGACAACCTAATTGATTGGTTAAGGCGCTATTCTGAAGAAAAAGACGAAGTTTATATCCGAGGATTTTTAGGTAAAATGCTTTTTACTGGAGAAGAAACCTTTAAGTCCGCATCCGTTCTTTCGGGGGGTGAAAAAGTTCGATGCATGCTTTCTAAAACCATGTTGGCTCAGGCTAATCTGGTACTATTAGATGAACCCACTAACCATCTTGACCTGGAATCCATTACTGCACTGAATAATGGCATGATGGCATACAAAGGCACATTGCTATTTAAAACGTTCGACCACGAGTTGAGCCAAACGGTAGCGAATAGAATTGTAGAGTTTGGCAGAAATGGATTCGTAGATAAACTAATGAGCTACGATGAATTTATTGCCAGTGATAAAGTCAAAAGTCAGCGTGAAGCTCTTCTAGCTTAAAAGCATTGTTAAACCAGTTTCGAATACCCTGTGCTCATTATTGAATCACAGGAATCGTAAACACAATGTCTACGTTGCCGTCTTTTTTACCTGGAGAAACTCCGTATTTCTTGGCATCAATACTTGTTGTGCCTTTGAAAACACCATCGTTGTATGTAAAGCTAATGCTGCAAATCTCAACGACTTCTTTAATTGTTAGATTTCCAACTACTTTGAATTCATTCTTTATTGAAACAACCTCAGTAGATTCGAATTTCATCAAAGGAAACTTTTTTACATCAAAGAAATCAGCAGAATGCAAGTGTTTATCTCTACCGCCATTTCCCGTATTTAAAGTGCTGGCATCGATTGTTCCGACGATTTTTGCATCTTTCAAATTGTTCAAATCAAATGTAATTTCACATTGCATTCCGGACACGGTGCCTTTTGTTTGATCTCCGGTAAACACAAATTCTACTCGGGTGTTTTCTACATCGACATTCAATTTTTGGGCATTTGTCGTAAGGCCCGAAAAAAATAGTGCTATTGCTATTACTGCTATTCTCATGATTCTTAATTTGGGTGGAAAATTACAACTATTGAGCCAAAAAACACGCTATTGACAAGTTAATTGGGTGAATGGAGCATATGGCTTAAGGAATGTTCGCTTTCGGTTGGTTTATTGGACCGTCTGTTACTCCAAAATTCAACCCTGCTTAACAATAAAGTGGCTCTACTCTTCTACTCGACTACAACAGGTTTTACAATATTACCCTGAGCATATCGAATGCTCAAGAAGTAGATGCCATGTTCCAGACCTGTCAGATCAATTTGTTCACCACTTTCAGAAATTGAATGACTATGCAAGGTCCTGCCTCTCAAGTCAATAACCTCCAGGTTGCACGGCAATGCCAGCTCACTCAGCTCTACGGTTACCCGGTCGTTGGTCGGGTTGGGATACAGAGTTACACTCTGCTCCACAAATTCCTGTATGGAGGTAGCCGGCAACACCTCGATGTAATCTGTCTTAACCAAAGTATCTCTACCCAATGCATTGGCTGCGATCAGCGTTACATCGTACATTCCCGGTGTATCGTAGGTAATGCCCACCGGATGCTGAGCCAAGGAAAAGGCAGGAGTTCCTCCCTCAAATAGCCACGTCCAACCTGAAGGATCGTTCGCCGACTGATCCAGAAAATCAACCGTTTGCCCTGTATTGATCTGCGTTGTGCTGGCTAAAAACGCACTTTCCGGTGCCAGAGTAGCACTGCCTCCTGATATCGTACCCTTGTTGGATCTTGAGCTGTTGTGGTTCACTGCCTTGGTGGAAGTACACGTACCCGGAGCAACTACTTCGATCATATATGCTGCGCCGATGCTAGGCGGATTATTGTCCGAGTAAGTAAAGTTCGAGGACGTTACCGAATCCAGCAGCTCCCAATCTCCCGCGAAGGTGGAGTCACGCAGAATGCGGTAATAGCTGAATGAAAAACCCTCGTATGCATCCCAGATCAGGTTCACCTCTCCGGAAAGGCCCACGTTGGTGGTCAGGTGCATGGTTTCGTGGTAATCGCTGAGCTGACTTTCGTTGCCGCAGGTATCAATGGCTGATATCTTGTATCTGTATGAGGTAATGTTGGGGTTAACGCCAATGGTGTTGTCGTAAAACTGGCTGAGTGAATCGTAGGGCACTGAACCTACAATTCCGTAGCTCCCCGAACCGAACTCCCGATAAACCATAAAGCTGTCTATGGCTGCAGTAACCGGCTTCTCCCAAACCACCTTATTCTGTGTTGAGGTTGAATCTACGGAGATCAGGCAGATGGGGGGGGTAACAACTTGAAAATCAGAGATAGTGTTGTAGAATAATATAGCTGCCAAATGATTGTAATTGCTTAAAGAAATGCTATCTGAAGCCAACGTATCACCTACTCCTACAGCTGGATTCGTAGTTCCAAAG
>JABJPZ010000061.1 GCA_018663635.1 Crocinitomicaceae bacterium | reverse complement strand
GCAACAAATTCGCTTTGGTTCGTGAATTTTACTTTATAAAATAGTTGAACATAGCGCTCTGTTGTTTTGAATGAGCTACTGACGTATTCACTCCAATAAAGACCAGGCCCGTGAACATTTACCTTTTTTGATTTAGGATAAAATTTATATGAAAAATTGGGTTCAAAACGCCAATAAGTTCGGTTGGTAAATTCTCCGGTTTGTGGATTGTAGTTCGATAGCCTAGGTACGAAACCAACTTCCGCGTTGTAATCTTGAGACACCACTTCATGATTATAATGCGCTTGAATATTCTGGCTGTTATACATTAACCAAACGGCATGCGCATATGAATTCGTTTTAGAATTGGGAGAAAATGACTGATGGTAAAAGGCTTTACCTTTCCATTTGTTATTTTCAGATGCTAGATTAAAATCAACACCCAAGACTCGATTAAAATCACCACCGTCAATACTGTTTTCTTTGAAACCTTGTCGATTTACAAATATTCCAGCAATATTAGATCTAACGCCAACCCTTCTTTGCACCGCGGCTACCGTATAGTTCTGTCCTTCTAAATCTAAGTGTCCAAGACCTTCCGTTTGCATATTCATGAGACCTACGCGCCAATCTCTATTTATTTTTCCGCTGAGTCTGGCGCCGGCAAGAATAGGAACTTGCTCACCATTAGATAAACCAATTCTTCTTGAGAAAAAGGGTCTAATTTGTCTGAATCCAAACTGAGCAAATAAATCTGAATTTTCAATGAAAAAATTTCGTCTTTCTGGGAAAAAGAGACTAAATCTAGTGAGGTTAGTAACTTGCTGATCTACATCTACTTGGCTGAAATCAGGATTAATAGTGAGGTCAAGATTCAACGATGATGTGATTGCTACTTTTGCATCTAAACCGGCATTACCGTTCACTTTCTTTTCATTACGCTGATAATCTTCAGAACCTGCACCAATTACATACGGTATCACAGCTACGTTACCACCTGTTTTTTTTGGCATTGAATCCCATCTAAGTTGTCCAGTATTCGCCAATGATGCCACATTAAAAATTCTGGGTACAGGGCTCCAGGTAGAGCTTTCGTTTCGTTTTAAATCATTTCTTCCAAAGTTAATTCCCCAGCTAGACTGAACATTACTAAATCTAATCGTTTTAAAAGGAATCGCTATTTCAGCAATCCATTTGTCTTTGTAATTTTTCACATGAGAATACCACTTGTTGTCCCAAGACGTTGTCACACCAAAACTGCCACCACCTTGTATCAATCCTTCTCGTTGAACACCTAGAGGATTAACAGCAAAGCTAAATCCATTTTGTTGGTCGTTAAATGGATCAATAAATACGGCGAATGCATCCGATATGGGGTAGGAAAAATCTCTTTTTAATGATTGAACAACATAGCTTCCTAAAAGAGAGTCATGGCAAATTGCAGCAACATAAATGTTGTTGTTGTCGTAAGTTAGTTTGACTTCAGTCTTAGTAATTGCATAAGAAGTATCCGCAGGGAAATTTTGATAAAAGTCTGAAGCAACAGCTGCCTCTAACCAATCCTTCTCGCTTAAAATGCCGTCTAAGGTAATTTCGCCGAGTGCTTTTTTAATTTTCACCTGCCGATTGGAAGGAGCTTGTGCAATCGTAGAAGAAAGAAAGCATAACATTAAAAATATGGATAAAATGGAATTCATTAATCCGCTAAAATTACGTAATGAAATTTGATATTTTAAAGATTAAATGTGTCCAATTGATTGGTTGACATTTCAAAGACAATTATCTGGATCTACATTTAATTTTTTTCTAATCTCAATTAACTATCAGTTTCTTTTTAGTCTGATTTAAATCGAAAAAGTAGACGCCCGATTTTAGGCCATTAATGTTGATTTGTTCTGAGGAGTTAATTAGTTTAATGGTCTTTACAATTTGCCCAACACTATTTTTAATCCATAGTGTTTGAACAGAGGGGGCACTTCTTGTTATAGTGATGGTATTATTCGCCGGGTTAGGAAATACAGTAATCAGGTTATTTTTCTGCTCTTTTATTATTAAACCTGTCGGACAATAGTTTCCGTCAGGTGCATTTTGCGGTAGCTTGTAGGTGGAATCTGTAATTAACCCATAGCCTAATAAATCCATTGATTGCAGCAAAGCTGGTGAGCAGGGTTCCCATTCGTTTGCTATACCTGCACATGTCGCAGCATCGTCAAGAATCCCCATATTAGTTACTATCATCCAGTACATGTATTCAATCGCCATGCATTCATAATCACAAGAGAAATCATCATAGTGATACCAGGCATTAGTAGGATAGGGTGATGGGATTGATAACCATTGGCCACCCCTTGCTGTATCCATAGCTTCTGATAGAAGAGAGGAATTGGGTGTTAGATCAAATGCAGAAGAGTAAACATTGGTATGCCCTACATGATTAATGGTATGCAAGATTTCTTCAACTGTTGCATCAGCGCCCCAATGTCCCGTTTGAGAAGGATCGATTTCTGACTGCCATAAAACAGCAGAGACCCCATCACCTGTGTAATTTGTGAAAAAGGTATTCATTGCAGCATTACCA
Organism: Crocinitomicaceae bacterium; assembly: GCA_018663635.1. GTDB lineage: Bacteria > Bacteroidota > Bacteroidia > Flavobacteriales_D > Parvicellaceae > UBA10066. The sequence goes on along the minus strand of JABJPZ010000061.1, from coordinate 5,751 downwards.
TCACTCTCAAACACGGGCATCATTGCCTCATGTAATAAAAGCTCATTCAGAATTGCCGGGTCGTCTACAATACCATTTTCATCATTGTCTATTAGCTCTGCCCAAACCGCTGCTGCGTGAAGAACTTTTTCATCAGAGACACTGGATTCGGCATAAATTCCACAACCAAAAACATCAACATATTTAGTGAAGACTCCGAACCCAGGAGCAGATGTAGGATTTGTTTCAATAGTAAAGCAAACATTATTTTGACTATGAACAGCTTGAATTACAGAAAGAATTAACAAGGTAGAGACTAAATATTTCATTACGCGTCGGTTTTAAATTGATGTAAAAATACTCAAATGCGAAAGATATGTACATTCAAATGGTCTAGGTTCTATTATTGTGTAGAAACGGTTCGGTTTAAGTTTTCTGCGGTTGTTTTTTTGCCGCAGGAAAGAGAATATTATTTAGAATTAATCGATAACCAGCAGAGTTTGGAAATAGATTTAAATCGGTTGGTGGGTCACCTACGAAATGCCTAAAGTCTTCTGGGTCATGTCCGCCATAAAAAGTCCACTGTCCTTTGCCAAATTCTCCATGAATGTACTTGGCGGTTCCTAAGGATTTGTTTTCTCCCATGATTAAGACATTACTTTTAATAAATCTTTTATGAAAGTCTGTAGTCTGACCCATGAATCCATCAACAATACTGGTATGATTCTGACACAACATGGTAGGAACAATGTCCCATTTTGCGCTGAAATCAAATAGCGTAAACTTATCAATAGATTCAGGTACTTTATGAGCCATGGTGGCATCTATGTCAGAAAATTCATATTCCATAGGATTTGTTCTCAATTGGAAGTCTTTAAATGCAAATGTTTCTTCAAAATTAAGCTGACTTTGAGCATTGGGATCCGCAGGATCTCCGTCAAACATATAGTCACAAATATCGGTGTGTTGAGCAGCAAGAGCTATGTCGTATGAGTCAGTACCTGAACACATGGTAAAGAGAAAGCCTCCACCTGCAGTATAATTTCGGATGTTTAATGCTACCGCGCGTTTCATTTCAGAAACCTTATTATAGCCTAAACTTGCTGCCATTCTTTCGGCTGCGGATTGTTGTTGTTTATACCATGGAGCGTTTCTGTAGCTTCTGTAGAACTTTCCATATTGTCCCGTAAAATCTTCGTGATGTAAGTGTAGCCAATCGTACTTTGGTAATTCTCCTCCTACAACAGCAGAGTCATATACTACTTCGTATGGTATTTCCGCGTAGGTTAATACCAGCGTTACAGCATCATCCCATGGTTGTTTTCCGTCTGGTGAATAAACGGCTATTTTCGGTGCTTTTTGAAGGGATACAACTGCTTGATTTATTTCAGGATCAGAAATTTCGTCCTTTATGGTTCGAGCTTTTACATCAGCAATTTTTTCGAAAGAAACTCCACGAATAATCAGCTCCTCTTCAATTGTTTTATAATGATCCATTAGAAAGCTGCCACCTCTATAGTTAAGCAGCCATTCCACTTCTATGTCATTTTGTAAAACCCAATATGCAATACCGTAGGCTTTAATGTGATTTGCTTGATGCCCTTCACTCATTGGAATGAGAATTTTAACACCAAATGCAAAATTTGAAATCAAGATTAAAATTACTATTGAAAATATCCTAAACACTAAGTATTTGTATCATCTAATTCATCATCTTCGTCGAAAACATCATCACTGAAATTGTCTTCAGAAAAATCACTGTTCATACTAGACTGAGCAATTACAGAGCCAGAATTGAATTTGTCATCAGGCCCTATTGCTCCAAATGGATCAGCACTACCTGTCAATACATCCATATCCGTAAATTTCGCCAAATAGTCAATGAATTTCAAATTGACAGAAGCTAGAGAACCATTTCTATGTTTAGCAATAATAATTTCACCGGTGCCATTGAGGTTATTACCATGCTCATCTTCTGTGATACCATAGTATTCCGGTCGATAAATAAAAGTTACAATATCTGCATCTTGTTCAATTGCACCAGATTCTCTCAAGTCCGATAACATCGGCCTTTTATCGCCACCTCTCGTTTCTACAGATCTACTAAGCTGTGACAGTGCTATAATCGGTATATTCAATTCTTTTGCGATTTCTTTTATGGAAAGCGAGATAGTAGATATTTCTTGTTCGCGATTTCCTCCTTTACTAGATCCCGCGGTCATTAACTGCAAATAATCGATAATGATTAGCTCAATGTCATGTTGTTGTTTAAGTCTTCTTGCTTTCGCTCGCAATTCGAAAATGGAAAGTGCAGGAGTATCGTCAATAAAAATGGGAGCATTAGCTAATGCTCCTATTCGCGCATGAAGTTGTTCGTATTCATGTGGCTTTAAATTTCCTTTTCTCAACTTGTCTGAAGGAATTTCAGTTTCACTTGCGATTAATCTATTAACCAGCTGAATGGAGCTCATTTCTAAGGAGAAAACGGCAACTGGATGTTTGAATTGAACAGCAGTGTTGCGAGCCATTGACAATACAAATGCGGTTTTACCCATTCCAGGTCGAGCAGCCAATACAATCATGTCTGAACGTTGCCAACCTGATGTTATTCTATCTAATTCTGTGAATCCAGAATTGATACCGCTAATTCCATCTTTTCTATTCTGAGCCTGTTCGATTTGATCAATGGCCTGCTTCATGATCTGGCTCATTGAATCGTAGTTTTTTCTGATGTTTCCTTCTGCAACACCATACAATTCTGATTCTGCCCTGTCTAATAGATCAAAAACGTCTTTGGTTTCGTCGTAAGCGTTTCTGATGGTTTCGCTGGAAATACGAATTAATTCGCGCATGATGTATTTTTGCGCAATAATTCTTGCATGTGTTTCGGCATGTGCGGTTGAGGCAACTCTATTGGTTAATTGAGAAATGAAAAAAGGACCGCCAACGGCATCCAGCTCACCATTAGACCTGAGCTTATTTGTGACTGTAAGAATGTCGATCGGTTCCGATGCACCAAACAAGTCCATAATTGCTTCGTACACTTTTTGATGTGCCTCTACGTAAAAACTCTCGGGTTTTAATAGGTCAATGACATCATTAACAGGATTTTTTTCAAGCATTAATGCGCCAAGCACTGCTTCTTCCAGGTCCTTTGCTTGTGGTGGCAATTTACCACCTTCAATAGGAGTAGGGTAGGCTCCTTTTTTTTGTGGTTTTCTTTGGCCTTTTATGTTTGCGTCGCTCATTGTTTGTAAAGATAGTTCGAAAAAACACTACTTAATACAGAAGAAACAAATTAAACTATGAACAATTTATTAATAGAGGTTTTCAACAAATGTTGATTCCGAACCTTTCATATTTTATTGTAAATGGGCTGACAAAAGATGACTTACCTTTGTACAATTGGAAGTGGAAAAATTCGTTTTAACAGATATGCAGTATTATTTTCTAATCATTTTAGTGACTATAATATTTTCTGCTTGTAAAAAGCGTGGGGATAGTATTCCGCCTACAATTGAAATAACTGCTCCGGCTTATATGACTGGTTATCAGGTATTTGATTTTGTGCATGTAGATGCAATTGTTCGAGACGAGTCACACCTGCAAGCAATAACCATAGATATTCAAAACCAAAATTTCAATAATGTAATTCCATCGATTTCTGTGCCCATAACTTCTAACCCTCAAGAGGTGTCAGAATCTCTACATCTGAATGACATCCATCTGGAGTCGGGGGTGTATTACGTAAAAGTTTGGGCATCTGACGGGTATAATGATCGTTCCGTTTTTAGAGAAATTACCGTTACAGGAGTTCCTTTATCTATCAATAATATGTTTGTAATTAGTACTCCTGTAAGCAATGAACAAGCATGGAGTCTTTTTACGAGTGGATCGCTTGTTCCGTTCTATACTTTTGAAAGTGAATACGGGGGTGCTGCTGTTAACTCTTATTTTCAATATTTATATACTATGGGAGCTGAAACGGATGATTTGGTAGCTTATCATCCCGTAATTGTAGATACGTTATGGAGAAAAAAAAATCTGGGCAATCCACCTTTGTCTTATTATAAAAAATTGCTGGAAGGTCCGCAAGGTAGAATATTTGTAACCACCACTACCGGGCTCGTATTGTCCTACGGACAAAGTGGAACTATTGGTGTTCAAATAAATGCACCAATGTCATATCAACCGGATGATTTATTTATTTGGAATGATAGAGTGATAGTTGAACAGAAACATCCTTCAACTAATGCGCACGTTATGGGTATTTATTTTAATAATGGTGGTTATCTAGATCGATCTGTTTCTACTGGCAATGACATTGTTTCCTGGGAAGTAAGGTCGAATGATGAATTGTATGTTTTCAGTAATGATCCAAGTAACCAAGCACACATGCAGATTTATGAATATGCGGGTAATTTATTTTGGGAGCCACATGGCCTGCCGGCAGGTAAAGTGAATGCTACCTATTCTGTTAGTTCTGATGAGGTGATAATTGCGCACGAACTAGGGTTGTACAAGTATATTTATTCGAGTAATAGTTTACTTCAAATTGAAGCAGGCTATAATTTTGAGAAATTACTTGATGACAAAGTAAATCATGTCCTTTGGTGTGTAGAAAATAATCAGCTCTTCTCTTACGATTACAATGGCAATCAGTTGTCACAAACAATTCACAGCGATTTAATAAGAGACATTCATATACTTTACAATAAGTAAAGAATTAGTGCAAGGTTTTTCTCAGTTTTAGAAACTGACGATATAGATTATGGTACAGTTATTTAATAGACTAGTTTAGCCAAAACTTACTTTTTTTTCATGAATGTTGTTGAACAAATAGCTATTGCTGTCAAGATTTCGAATGATCAAGTTAAAAACACCTTAGCGCTTTTAAAAGATAGCGCAACGGTGCCTTTTATTGCCAGATATAGAAAAGAGGCCACACAAGGATTGGATGAAATTCAAATTGGAAAGGTATGGGATGAATACGAACGTTTTCTGGTAATAGAAAAACGAAAGCAATCGATTATTAAAGGTATTGATGATCAAGGAAGTCTTACCGACGAGTTGAAAGATAGGATTATAGCAACATTCGAATTGAATGTATTAGAGGACATTTATTTGCCGTACAAAAAAAAGAGAAAAACAAAAGCAAGTATAGCTAGAGAAAATGGCCTTGAAGGTCTTGCAAAAATTATGATGTCTCAAGATGGTGGCGACCTTCAATTAACGGCAAAAAAATACATCACTTCTACAGTATCTGATATTGAAAGTGTTTTAGAAGGAGCACGATTTATTATTGCAGAGTGGATTAGTGAAAACCGGCGAGTTCGAAACAATCTACGAAAGCACTTCAGAAGAAATGCTTTGATAACAACCACCGTTAAAAAAGGGGAAGCAGAAAAGGGTGAAAAATTCAAAGATTATTTCAATTACTCAGAACCAATAAACAAATGTAGATCGCACAGAATCCTAGCGATGAGAAGAGGTGAGCAATTAGGTATTTTAAATATGTCTGTAGTGCCGGAGGAATCCGAATCAATAGCGATTATTCAACAGGTGATACTTAAAGGAGAATCGACATCCGCTCCACAAATAAATTTAGCGATAACTGATTCGTATAAACGATTAATAAAATCATCTCTAGAAAATGAATTAAAAAAAGAATCGAAAGAAAAAGCGGATACAGAAGCCATTGACGTTTTCGTGAAAAACTTACGTCAATTATTACTAGCGCCACCATTAGGACAAAAACGAATACTTGCATTG
>JABJPZ010000060.1 GCA_018663635.1 Crocinitomicaceae bacterium | reverse complement strand
TGCACACTATGGATCAATGGCAAAGGCCGGACACACTTAGTATCGACCCATTAAACGTGTATAGGCTGGAAGTTTATACCATTCCCCATATCATTAAGAAAGACATTCGGCTCAATGCAGGTACGCACAACATAATCGAACTTGATGCAGGCCAAGGAGAGCTATTTGTAAGTATTAATAACAGCAGTGGTAAGTATCCAGGCATAAAGGTTTTAATAAAAGATACCTCTGATCAATCCGTTATCCACGTACAAGATATTAATAGTCTTGAAAAACTTCTGGTTGGTGAATATGATCTTGAATTACTCACCTTACCCAGAATAAAATTTAACGGAACGAAGATTAGACAAAGTAAAAGAACAAGTATTGAAATTCCACAACCTGGAAATGTCAATATTAAATTTCCAGCGATTGGCTATGGATGCATCTACGCAATTGATGGTGACCAGCAAAACTGGGTTTGCCCATTAAATACTTCCGAACCCATTTGCCAGATGGTTCTTCAACCAGGAAAATACAAATTAGTGTACCGCTCAAACAAGTCCCGTCGGGCAGCGTACACTGTAGTGAAAGATTTTAGAGTGTCATCGGGACTTATTACTGATTTAAATTTATTACATCCATGAAAAATTTTGAAGTGCTAGGTAAGCAAGATACCAGGTCCGGTTTTGGAGCAGGGTTATTGGAATTAGGCCATACGAACGATCAAGTAGTAGCGCTTTGTGCGGACCTTACAGGATCACTTAAAATGAATGCATTTGAAGATGCTTACCCTGATCGATTTTTTCAAATAGGAATAGCGGAAGCCAATATGATGGGGATTGCTGCTGGCCTCACTATTGGAGGGAAAATACCCTTTACAGGCACATTTGCCAACTTCTCTACAGGGAGAGTTTACGATCAAATCAGACAATCGATTGCCTATTCTAATAAAAATGTGAAAATATGTGCCTCTCACGCGGGACTAACACTTGGAGAAGATGGTGCAACTCATCAAATCCTAGAAGATATTGGATTGATGAAAATGTTGCCAGGAATGACCGTAATTAATCCCTGCGACTACAATCAAACCAAAGCAGCAACACTGGCAATCGCTGACCATTTAGGGCCGGTCTACCTAAGGTTCGGAAGACCAAAAGTGGCTACTTTCATTCCTGAAAATCAAGAATTTATTATTGGCAAAGCACTCCTGCTTAATGAAGGAACTGATGTTTCTATTTTTGCAACTGGCCATATGGTCTGGAAAGCAATTGAGGCTGGGCACGTATTAGCATCAAAAGGGATCTCTGCGGAAATAATAAATATCCACACCATTAAACCTTTAGACGAAGAAGCAGTCTTAGCTTCAGTGGCAAAGACAAAATGCGTGGTTACAGCCGAAGAGCATCAGTTGGCCGGTGGACTAGGTGAATCAATTGCTCAGTTACTAGCTCGAAAAACACCCGCACCAATTGAATTTGTTGCGGTTAATGACAGCTTTGGTGAGAGTGGTACGCCAGATCAGCTTATGACAAAGTATGGTCTAGATGCAATTAACATCATCGAAGCAGCGGAGAAAGTAGTCGCTCGAGTTGACAATCAATTCGTCTAAGCGTTCATCATCGCTTACTTTCTTCCCAGAAAATAAAGTAAGGCAAACTCATGACGGATGAAGAATTAGTAGACCTTTTCAAAACAGGAAACAACCCAAACTATGCCTTTAATTTAATCATTAAAAAACATCAGGAAAGATTATACTGGATGATTAATAGAATTGTTCAAAACCACGATGATACCGATGATGTCTTACAAAATGTTTTTATCAAAGCTTGGAAAGCACTCCCAAAGTTTAGAGAAGATGCCAGTCTTTACACTTGGTTGTATCGTATTGCTACCAACGAGTCGTTCACCTTTGTAAAAAAAAATAGAAAGCACAGTTTTACCAGTATTGATAATTCGACTATCGCTTCAACGACTCAATGCGATGAGCCAAATGAAATTGAAATTCTTAAAAAATTAGATGCTGCAATCGCAACTTTGCCCAAAAGGCAAAGATTGGTTTTTCATCTAAAGTATTTTGAGGAGAAAAAATACGAAGAAATATCTCAAATTTTAGGCACATCTGTCGGTGGGCTAAAAGCTTCCTATCATCACGCCGTTAAGAAAATTGAATCTTTTTTAACTTCTAATTAAACCTTTTAATAATTCATAAGTCTTATCAATATGGAATCTACGGAAGAACATGAAGAAAATGAGGGCCTAAAAAAATTAGCCCCCACTCTTTTCAGCATTCACAAACCAACCAGGCCTTCCGTCCCAAACAATTATTTTGATCATTTGACGAGCCACATTCAAGAAAGAATTACAAAACAAACAAAAAGCCCTTTTCTTAATTTGTTTCTCAAGTTTAAGAAAAAGCACATAGCTATCGGTTTTGCTTCCCTTAGTATTGGAGCATTTATTCTAATAAAATCACAAAATAGCCGCAGCTTAATTGCTTCAGATATTTTTACGGATACTGCCTTTGTTGAAATAGAAGATATGTCAACATCAGCAATTATTGATGAGCTGATTAGCTTTTCACTAGAAGAAGAAGCGATTAATTTATTAGACCATGCAGACGAAAATTTAGTTTTAGCTGCATTAGACAATGATGAACTATTTAATGATTTTTTCAATTCAGAAGCTATGAACGAAGAACTATTATCTTCCGCTAACAATAATGAATTAGAAATGATCGAAAGCTACTTTCATAGCCAAGAATTTGATTTAAATTTTATTACAAACTAAAAAATATACTTATGAAAATTATTACGAAATTTATTCTCGTGTTGTTTTGTTTGAGTAACAGCATTTGCTTTTCACAAGAAAAAATACAACACAATGAACATAAGGAGGCTCAAAGAGTGGCCTTCTACACTAAAAAATTAGATCTAAGCTCAGCAGAAGCTGAAAAATTTTGGCCAGTTTACCGAACAATGAAAAAGGAAATGACACTTTTGAGAAAAGAACGAAAACCGAAACGTCAAGGCAAAATTGCCGAAATGAGCGACCAAGAAATCGAGACACTTTTAGATGAAATGTTATTGTACAAACAAAAAGAACTCGACCTTAAAAAGAAATACCACCAACAGTACAAAAATGTACTACCAATAAGTAAAGTAGCTAAGCTATATCATGCAGAGGAGCAATTCAAAAAGCAATTGCAAGCACGACAAAACCGAGAAGAAATACGCAGGAGCAATAGTCCTCAGAAATAAACATCACAAATTTTCAATGTGAATGAAAGAGCCTAAAACAAATAAATCGGCGCTCGCCCAAACGTCCCCTTTTCCTATCGGTCTTAACATAGACCGAGCGAAAGGTAGTTATATCTATGATGTAGAGGGAAACGCTTTTCTCGATTTTGCCTCGGGTATTGCCGTGAGTGCATTAGGTCATGGAAACACCAAAATTACAGAAGCAATAAAAAAGCAAGTTGATAAACATCTTCATGTGATGGTTTATGGCGAGTTTCATCAAAAAGCACAAATTGAGCTTGGAACAAAACTTACTTCATTTTTACCAAATCCTCTTGACCAGGTTTATTTTGTAAATTCTGGTACAGAAGCGAATGAGGGAGCATTAAAGTTAGCTAAGAGATATACCGGTCTAACAGAAATTATATCTTTCAAGAATAGCTATCACGGCAGTACTCACGGATCTCTATCTGTAAGTGGAAACGAATCTAAGAAGTTTGCTTTCCGGCCTTTATTACCCGATGTTAAGTTTATTGAATTCAATGACATCGAACAATTACAGGAAATCTCCGAAAAAACAGCATGCGTTATTATGGAAACCATACAAGGCGATGCCGGAGTTAGAATTCCATCAACTGAATTTATGCGAGCATTGCGAATAAAGTGTACAGAAACCAAAACACTTTTGATCTTGGATGAAATTCAATGTGGAATGGGGCGCACGGGTTTTATGTTTGCCTTTCAAAGATTCGGCATAGTACCAGATATTCTTACCTTAGGTAAAGCGCTAGGTTCAGGAATGCCCATGGGTGCATTCATTGCTCCCTTCGAAATAATGAATGCATTATCGAACAATCCTCCATTAGGCCATATCACAACATTTGGTGGTCATCCAGTGGCTTGTGCAGCTGCACTAGCCGGGCTAGAAATTTTGGAAGAAGAAGAAATAATTAAAAATGTAGAAAATAAAGGAGCACTTCTAGAAACACTACTTCAACATGTCAACATTGTCGAATTGAGACGTATTGGATTGCTTTTCGCAATTGAACTTTCATCTCCAACAGCTGTTCAAAAAGTTGTGAAATATTGCCATGAAAATGGAGTGTTGAGTTTCTGGTTTTTATCGTGTCCCGAAAGTTTTAGAGTCGCACCTCCTCTCAATATTAGTAATTCTGATATCAAAAAAGGAGCTGAAATAATTGTAGAAGCCCTTGACAGGCTCTAAAATGCACCCATATTTAGCAATACAAGTGTACAGGCATCTTCCGTTTTTATACCTTTCGCATTTAATTGATCGGCAAATTCCGGATGTTCTGCTCCAGGGTTAAAAATTACTCGCTTCGGATGAACCGAATCAATGTAATTGCTGTACTCTTTTTGATTTTCTGGTCGCAAATACAAAGAAATCGTATCCACTCCTGCCAATGGTATTGGTTTACTGTGAATCACAACATCATCAACAACACCTTCTTTTCTACCAACAGCGAATACATCATAACCTTTTGACTTTAGCAATTTGATCGCTTTATTACTGAACCGTGCTTCATTTTCTGAAGCCCCAATAACGAGCACTTTTTCCTTATTCATTCGCTTTTATTTATTTTTTTTTGCAGCCTTATCTTTCAATTCTTGTTCTTTTTTGGCTGCTTTCGCCTTTTTCTTTTTTTCTTTTGGATCTTCAACAGGCGCTTCGCCGGTTTCCACAACTACGGGGTTTCCAAATCGATCATACTCCACTTTCTTGTATTCTGCACCATCAGCGTAAAATAACTCTAATTTTGGCTTACCATCCTCATGAAAAGACTTCCAATGTCCATTTTTAACTCCATTATTATAAACTTCAACTTCTCGAACTACACCATCCTCATAATAAAAAGTCCATTCTCCCACCTGCTTACCTTCTGCATAATAATTCTGAAAAAGTAATTGTTTACCATCAGAAGCAAAGAAAAGTGATTCACCATCTAACTTACCATTTACATATCTTTTTTTCATTTTTATCGAACCGTTTTCATAATACAAAATGTATTCCCCATCGAAACGACCAGATTTAAACCCAATTTCTCTTTTAGGCGTACCATCTTCAAAATTAACCAAACTCACCCCCTCTTTTAGATTATCAAGATAGCTCTCCTTCTTAAGAACAATTCCAGTCTCCGAATACCATATCCAATCACCTTCTTTACTTCCCATGTTATAGATATTCTCCCAAGCTAATGTGCCATCTTCGTACCAATATTTCCAATTACCATGCTCAATATTTTCAAGATACGGCGTTAATGCCTTGTTGTTTCCATTCTCGTAATAAACCATGGAATTACCGTTCTCTTTTCCATTAATAAAGGCTGCCTCTCTTTCTTTTGTTTCGTTATCATAAAAAGACACACAAACACCTGAATATGGACGTTGCGTTTTTTTGTTATAAATAAGGCCGTTACCAGCGTCATATTCTAAATCTTCATTACAATCACACGCACGAAGACCCTTTTTTACTACATTTTGATTTTTATTATTCTCGGTAGAATCCACTTCAGTATTCTTGAGGCTTCCTCTTTGCGGTCTTTGAGCTTCGACAAAGTAGGGCATAAAAAGAATACATATTGAAAATGTAAGCCGACAAAAGAGAGATGAACACTTTAGTTTCATGTCGATTAAGTTACAAATTTAGTTCCAAAATTAAATACAGGTTTCAAAAACTTCATCGTACATGGCTATGCAATTAACCCAGTTGTATTTCTCCACCATTTTAGAAGTCCTGGAATCCCAACTGCTAAACTCTGCAATTGCTAATCGCAGCATATCATCTAATTCGGACTCGTTGTTGTATAGGTATCGATCGCTAACATGTTCCATGTATGCCAGTCGATTTGGAAGTATCGGGAATGCACCAGCATAGATCGCTTCAACAACACTACCTCCAAAAAAATCTTGGATTGAGGTCGTCAATAAAATGTCTGCAATTGCTAACATATCGTGATAATCATTTATCTCCGAAACATAGCCCCATTGAATTATTCTATCTTTAAATACAGAATGATATTTTGAGAACTCACTAGGCTCTCTTTCATAAGAATTCCCGAGCACAATCAGCTCCCAATCTAAGTCCTGCACTGCTTCTAATGCTTGAAAAAAAAGAGATGGGTTTTTATCGTACTCCCATCTGTGATTCCACAAAATAACCGGCTTCATATTCTTGACCTTCAGCTTACGATTTAGTTTCATGCCCAGATGAAGCACTTTAGACTTTTTGGAAATTAAATCTATTGAATGCTTAAAGTTACCGTCAGGGAATTGTGCTAAAAAAGAAGGAAGTGCTTGAATAAAAGAACGTAAATGATAATTGCTATTAAAAAAACAACAATCAGCGACCAGAGCTGATGTGAAATTAATCCAACCGTAATGGTTGTCTCTTTTGAGAAAGACGTCTTGATCCTTTTCGCTCCAGGGATAGGTAATTTGATTTTCATGAAAATACAAGGCGAAGGGAACACGTTGATCCCAAAAAAGTGACTTGAACGTAGCTAAATCTAAAAAATCAGAAGCTATGATTAAATCATATTTGATTCTTTTTACATTCAGGTTCTCAGCAAATTCTACAGCTGCACCGTGCATTCTCCATTTCCAATGATTACCAGAAAGCGATAAAATATGCACGTCATGCGAACTGAATTCCTGGATTTCCTCACACCATCTGCGATGTGACCCCGCATAGAACGGTTCAAGAAATAAAATTTTCATTTAACCTTTTGCTTGCTTTGGCCTTCGCAATTTAAATACACGTGAAATTGTAAACCCCATTCTGAATTGGCCTTCCATGACATCTGATGATGTATAGGGAATAAATTGTGTTTCACCCATGCCCCTGGAGTTGGTGAAGTTCAACTGAAAGATGTGACCGCCCGTATCAAATTCAATTCCAAGCCCCATAGGATTGTAATAAGTGCCAATTCCAGTGTTTCTGTTGTATGGGTGTAAATAATGATACTCAGCAATTACACCAATCATTTTAGAAACCTTTAATCTACTGGATATACCTGTTGAAAAAATACCATTTTGATCATGAAATGCAACGTAATTTCTATGCACGTAGGACGAAGATATTTGAATCGAAAATTTATCGTTGAATTTTCGTCCTATTAATAATGACGTGCAGTAAGCAAAACGATGTGCCGTTTCTCTGTATGATGTCGGCGAGCTCAAATTAATGCTTGCCTCTTGAAAATCATAGGTAGCCAAACCTAATAAAGTTAAGGTCACAGGCATTCCTTTTTCTTTGGTTTGTGCTAGTAGTTTGTATTTACCAAAACCATCTACTAATTGTCTATAAGGGCCTGCACCTTTAGACCTTCCTAGACCGATTGTTAAGTTATTAGAAATACCATATTCTACGCCAATACGCACATCAGCCATATCATCGAGTCCAAACATACTTGATGCTCCACCATTCTCTCCTAATAAGTCCCCAAATCGATGGCTAATTCGTATGTCCATGGCCCCTGTCATCAATGTTTCAACACTGTGGCCATTAATAACCCGGGTATCATTAAATGTTCTATAAACATATTCCTGTAAATACGGAGAACCGTAAAAGGACATAAGCACTATAAAGAGATATATTTTTTTCATTTTGATGACTGTAAATTAATGAATGCAATAAGGTCTTCCAGCTGTTGATGACTCAACCTTTCTTTTGTATAATTTGGCATATAAGGTCTATAGCCATTTTTCATATAAGTGCCCTTTCTTGTTATGTGATAAACAGACTTGTTTCCGTTATCCAATAAATGATTTCTAAGAAATTGAAAATCTAATTTAGCATTAGATAATTTAAAATTAGTAACTCCCCCATCCTTGTGACAATGCAAACAACTCATTTTATAAATCAATTCACCTGACTGCACATTGCCATCGGCACCTAGCTTTCTATCAACGGGCGAAATTGGATCAAGAAATGTAGCATGAGACTCCTGAAAATATTTAGATTCTAATAATACTGCCACTTCATTTGACTCTTCTGTTCCTATCGCATTTATTACAAATTGTTCCTCCTTATTTGTCAAATTTAAATCACCCATTTTTAATCCAATTGAATTCAAGTAGTGCATCACCGCATCTAGCTCCCAATTAGTGAAACTTCTACCCTGAGAACAGGTCGTTGCACAAAGCTGAACGGCATTTACAAGCGTATCTCTTGTCGGCGCTACTAACTGCCCGTATTTTATTAAATAATCGTCGTTATACCAATGCTTTCTATTAACAACACCATAAAGCGTAGTTCCTTGTAAAAAAGGAATCCCATTAATTCCTGCATATTTTAACCTTGCTTCAGGATTAGGATTCATTAAATTTGGATCTTCTTGAACGACATTGTGGCAATCCGTGCAAACAAAGTACCTGGATTGTCTTTTGGTTAATTTCCCCGATGGACTTACCGTTCTACCTTTCAACACCAGCTCCATACCCATCCTAACTTTCGCTGAATCCAACTCCTTGATGAAATGTAGTCCTTGAGG
>JABJPZ010000059.1 GCA_018663635.1 Crocinitomicaceae bacterium | reverse complement strand
TTTTAACAACGTATTTCTATATCCCGACTATGTTGCTAATTATGCTGTTCCCGCCGATGATATTGGTGCAACAGGTGTCTCATTGTCTGATCGCTTTGAGTACTTTAAATCTGATGCGAATGGTCATAAAATTGTAGGTTTTGGCGCCAATGTTCAAGGCATTCCTACTTCAGTACGATATGCTGTTATTGACAAAATCTACCATTTCCCTATGGCGTATGGGGATACGGGCACGTCTTATGGAGAATATTTGCTTTCCATTCCAACCTTTGGTGCTTATGGCCAATGGATCACCCGAACCCAAAATGTAGACGGCTGGGGAACACTACTAACTCCTAGCGGTTCTTATGATTGCCTACGAGTAAAAACTGTTTTGGAGTTGACGGACACCGTTTATGCAGATTTTGCCGGTTTTGGGAGCTCTTTTAACAGGCCGACAGACACCATTTTTGATTGGATCACTAACGGTGAAGGCATTCCTGTTTTAACGGCAACCTCGGGAGATTTAGGAATTACTAGCGCTAAATTTAAAATCGGTGAAATTAACGTAATCAACGAACAATCTCGTCAACCGGTGAAGCTTTTCCCCAATCCAGCTAATCAAATTCTCTGCATAGAAACAGACCGGGACGGTTTCCTTACTGTTTATGATCTTTCGGGAAATCTTATTTTACAAAAAAGATACACCGCTTTTGAAAAAATTGATGTCAGCCAATTAGCATGTGGCGTGTACCAACTTTCTTTAACGGATTTAAACGGCGAAAAAGTTTCGCGTAAAATATCGGTAATACGCTAAGATATTTAGGGAACTTTTTACTTTTGCCTTATGGCCGAAAAGGACGACACATTAAAGAAAGTAATTTCTCACTCAAAAGAATACGGATTTGTATTTCAATCATCAGAAATTTATGACGGATTAAGCGCGACGTATGACTACGGTCAATATGGATCTGAGCTTAAAAACAACATAAAAAAGTATTGGTGGATGTCGATGGTGCAAATGCATGAAAATATCGTTGGCATTGATGCAGCAATTTTCATGCATCCAACCACCTGGAAAGCCTCGGGTCATATCGATGCTTTTAACGACCCACTAATAGACAATAAAGATTCCAAAAAAAGATACCGAGCTGATGTTCTTATTGAAGATTATATTGCTAAAATTGAAGGAAAAATTAATAAGGATATTACGAAAGCCAAAAAGCGATTTGGGGATGATTTTAACGAAACTGAATTTAGAAATACGAATCCCAACGTAACAAGAAGACAAGAACAAATTAACGATGTTAACACGCGTATGGCTGATGCGCTTAACTCAGATGATCTTGAGAATGTACGTCAACTCATTATTGATTTAGGTATTAAATGCGCCGTTAGCGGCACAGCCAATTGGACAGAGGTTAGACAATTTAACCTCATGTTCGGAACAGAATTAGGTTCTGTATCTGGAGAATCCGCAACCATTTATTTACGACCAGAAACTGCACAGGGGATTTTCGTAAATTATCTGAATGTCCAGAAGACCAGCAGGATGAAATTGCCATTTGGAATTGCGCAAATTGGCAAAGCTTTCAGAAACGAAATTGTTGCTCGACAATTTATCTTCAGAATGAGAGAATTTGAGCAAATGGAGATGCAGTTCTTTATTAAACCAGGCACGCAAATGGAATGGTATCAATATTGGAAAAATACCAGAATGAAATGGCACAATGCACTTGGATTTGGTGAAGATAATTACCGCTTTCATGACCACATTAAACTAGCCCACTATGCAGACGCTGCTTGTGACATCGAATTCAATTATCCGATGGGATTTAAAGAGCTAGAGGGTATTCACTCTAGAACTGATTTTGATCTGGGTGCCCATCAGGAACATTCTAAAAAGAACCTGACGTATTTCGATTCAGAGACGAATGAAAGATATTTACCGTATGTATTAGAAACATCTATTGGATTGGACAGAATGTTTTTGTCAGTGCTCACCAAATCATATGCCGAAGAAACCTTAAAGGATGGCTCATCCAGAGTTGTATTAAGAATCCCGCCAGCTTTGGCTCCGGTTAAAGTCGCCATATTCCCATTAACAAAGAAAGATGGACTTCCTGAAAAAGCGAGAGCGATTATGCACAAAATCAAGCTTGATCACAACTGCCAATATGAGGAAAAAGATGCCATTGGTAAACGATACAGAAGACAAGATGCGATTGGCACTCCCTTCTGTATTACGGTTGATCATGAAACACTAGAAAACAACACCATTACGATTCGAGAACGTGATTCTATGAAACAGGAAAGAGTGGACATCAACGATTTAGCTCAAATTATTAGCAGCAAAGTAAGTATCAGCAATTTAATCAACCAGGAATAAAAAGTTATTTATTATTGAATTGGTTCATCGTTCTGTCCATTCCGATAGTGCCGAATGAATTAATTATTTCAATACAAACTTTAACCCTTGATTGAAGAGGAACTATTTCATCTAAATTCCAGTTGCTTAATACATACTTCACCTGTTGCCCTTGATTAAAATCGCTTCCTACACCGAACCTTAATCTCGGATAACGAGAACCTCCTATAGATTCCTGAATACTTTTTAGACCATTATGACCACCGTCACTGCCTTTTGGTTTCAATCGCAATGTACCAAAAGGCAAAGCGATATCGTCGGTAATAATCAAAAGACGTTCTGGGGTGATTTTTTCTTTTTGCAACCAGTACTGCACCGCTTTTCCACTTAAATTCATAAAAGTGGAAGGCTTAATACAAATAAAAGTTCTTCCCTTGAATTTGATTTCGCATTTGTCGCCCAGTCGATCAGGTTTAAAAATAGCACCGGACACTTCAGCAAAAGCGTCCAGTACTCTGAAACCAATATTGTGGCGAGTATTACTGTATTCCTCGCCTATGTTCCCTAATCCTACGATTAAGAACTTCATTACAAATAATTACTTAGCAGATTCCTCCGCAGGTGCTGATTCTGCAGCTCCTTCTGCAGCTCCTTCTTCTGTTCCTTCAGCTCCTTCTTCTCCTTCTTCTTCCTCTTCTTCATCTTCAATTGCCCCTCTCGCTGCTCTTACCGCAACAACTACAGACGAGTCCGCATCAAGAAATTTAATTCCTGGATAATTCAAATCTCCAATTCTTGTCTTTTCACCAATTCGCATTGGAGCGATATTAATTTTAATCGCATCCGGTAAATCTGATTCCATACCTTCTACATGAAGCTTTCTAAACAATCGCGATAATCTACCACCATTTAATACCCCTCTAGCTTGACCTTCAAGAACAACAGGAATTTTAATCTTGACCGATTTTCCTTCTACTACTTCAAGAAAATCCATGTGCTGAATATTATCCTTAACTGGATGGACTTGGAAATCTTGAAGAATAGTTTTGTATTTCTTTCCATCTATTGCAATTTCAACCACAAAGACTTTTGGCGTAAACACCAACTTATTCGCTTCGTTTTCTTCTAGATAGAAATGTACTTGTCCAGCGCCACCATAAATTACAGCAGGAACCTTTCCCTGTTTGCGCAGTGCTGCAGCATCTTTCTTCCCTACGTTCTCTCTTGGAGAACCGCTCAATGATAACTGTTTCATTTTATTTATTTTTATTACTGATTAGACTATTAAAAAATGTTCACTAATTGAGTCGTTACTAATTGCTTTTGCCATTACATCACTAAATAAATCATTTACCGATAACACCTCAATTCTATCGCTTTCTTGTTTCAATGGTAGCGTATCCGTCACGATTAACCTCGTTAAAACAGAATTATTTATTCGTTCATATGCCGGGCCACTCAGAACAGCGTGAGTACACAAAGCGGTAACAGATTTTGCTCCTTCTGACATAAACAATTCAGCAGCTTTTGTCAATGTTCCTGCGGTATCAACCATGTCATCCACTAGCAATACATCCTTCCCAGTAACATCACCGATTACTGTCATGCTCGAAATTTCATTTGCCTTTTTTCTTTGCTTGTAACAAATGGCTAAATCGACATCCAGGTGCTTTGCATAAGCGTTGGCACGCTTCGTCCCTCCAGTATCAGGAGCAGCCATAATTAAATTTGCCTTGTCGATATTATCCTTGATCCACGGCATAAAAATAGTTGACCCAAATAAATGGTCTACGGGCACCTCAAAAAATCCTTGAATTTGGTCTGCATGCAAATCCATAGTCATTATTCGATCTATTCCTGCTGCAGTTAAAAGATTGGCTACTAATTTTGCCCCAATTGCAACCCTTGGTTGATCTTTTCTGTCTTGCCGTGCAAATCCATAATAAGGGATAACTGCTATAATCTTTTTTGCAGAAGCACGCTTTGCAGCATCAACCATTAACAACAGCTCGAAAAGATTTTCAGTTGGTGGAGGTGTAGATTGAATAATAAAAACCGTATTACCTCTTACCGTTTCTTGGTAAGACGCCTGGAATTCACCATCACTAAACTCAACTATTTCGATATTACCTAGGTTAACACCGTAACTATGTGCAATTTTAGATGCTAGCTTTCTACTGTGTCGACCTGCAAATATTTTTACCTTTTCTGACATTCCGCGTTTATTCTCACCATGAAATAGCTTACTCAGCTAAACAAGGTGGCAAAGATAAGCCAATTTAGGTAGATATTG
>JABJPZ010000058.1 GCA_018663635.1 Crocinitomicaceae bacterium | reverse complement strand
TCATAAACAATCATTGCCGATGCAATTTTATTGTAATTCAAGTTGAACTGCTTTAGAAACTTCTGACTTTCTAAATCCCAGGCAGAAGCAAACCAATTGATACCTTTTTTCTTACAATAATTATCTATTTCCGTATATTCATCAATTCCAAATTCCAGCCCCTCTTTTTGTTCTCTTTGGGTTTTGCCCCAAGGACTTTCTCTGGGCGAATCCAGAAACTCCTTTGTATACACCAGATCAATGGTACGTTTCTGAAATTTAACCGCATCAGCGCCAGCATCTGCTGCTACATCGATAAGCTCCTTGGCAATTCCAAGATCACCATTATGATTAATCCCAATTTCACCAATAATGAATAATGACATACTATTCCCCTTTTTTGTTGTTTATTAAATCAAATAATTCTCGAATGACGCCATGGCCACCCTTTGTTTTAAGTACGTGATCTGAAATGTTTTTTATGCTTTCATGGGCATCGGCAGGACAGAATGTTAAGCCGGTATTTTCCATAACATTTTTGTCATTTATATCATTGCCTACATACGCAACATTTTTTAGATCAATATCATTTTCTTTGCAATAATCAAATAAAGCCATCTTCTTATTTTCAATACCTTGCAAACAAGGAATACCAAGTTTATGAGCCCTAGTGGATACCACGGGGTTTTGTTCTGTGGAAATAATGATTTGCTCAATACCAAGTTTTTTGATTTCTGAAACTCCCAGGCCGTCTGCTCTATTTACTTGAACCATTTCATTTCCGTTTTGATCTACATAAACTTTGTTGTCAGTCATGACACCATCGAAATCGTATACAATAAGTTTAATTTTAATTGGTGTCATTTGGTTAATCTTTGATTACTTGCAATCATTCTTTCAAACTCTTCGAATACCATATAGAGACTTGTTCATAAAAACTAAGTTGCATCAAAGTTTGAATCACAGCCCAATACTAATTTTGCTTTATCGATTGATACTTCGCTGTGTGAATGTCGCCTTGGCATTTTAGACCGGTTCCAGGTTTAATATTGAAGCTTCCATGAGCTCACACAATATATGTTCTGCCAATAAATGGCCTTCTTGTATTCGTTGCGTATTTGTGCTAGGAATACAAATTCTTACATCACCAAGGTTCTTCATCTTACCAGCAGTTTCTCCAGTTAGAATAATTATTTTCATTTTTTTATTTTTAGCACACTTAATAGCTTTCAATACATTAACAGAATTCCCACTAGTAGAAATAGCCATCAAGATATCTCCAGCATTGCCCAAACCGTCAATTTGGCGTGAAAAAATAGTTTGATAACCTGTATCATTTGCCCAGGCAGTAATAAAAGATGTATCAGTCGTTAAGGCAATTGAAGGGATTGGTTCCCTATCGTGAGACACTAACCCTCCCATTAATTCCGCAGCCATATGTTGGGCAGCCAAACCCGCAGCCTGGGACATACCACCGCAGCGTGCACAAAATCGTGGGCGTAATAATAATGACCTTTAACTGACGCGCCAGGGTGAGCATTATATCCATAAGAGAAATTGTATCTTCCTCAAAGTAGTAGGGCTGTTGGAATTCCGGTGGGGGTGGTGTGGGCTTGTTCATAAATACATTTTACCATTCTTTGTTTTCAAATACTTCTCTCTTCTTTTTGCATCCACTTCACTACGACATCCTTCAAAATAAATTAGATGGAGTGGCCTCCTATGTTTTGTGCTAGTAACATTACCTTTATGGTGTGACTTAAGTCTTTGAGCAAGGTTTGTCGTATAACCCGTATATTTTTTACCATCTTTCTCACTATACAATATATAGATATAGAAGTATTTACTTATAGGAATCTTGCTCTAATTTGAAAAAGGTTGAAACCATTGGTACCGGCTAGAAGAATTCCCATATTTAGTTACTTTAATAATGAAACTGTATGTTCAATATGATCTTTAGATGATGCACCAAAGACAACAGACTGAATATTTTGGATATTGATAAAATCAAATGCTTCTTTGGG
>JABJPZ010000057.1 GCA_018663635.1 Crocinitomicaceae bacterium | reverse complement strand
TACAAATTCAACACTGTACCCGAACTCTTCAGCCACCATAGTTAAAGTTTCAGCATCCAACCGCTGATTGATGGAGGCAAAAATTCCTATTGACATGAGCGTTGAAATAATATCTGTAGGACTTTTATCCATCATCGTTGCCAGCTCCGAAACCGTAACAAACTCAGTAACCTTGAGTGTTGCATCTTCGAATTGCTGAATCATCATTTCCTCTTCTCGCTTTTCAGCGTGCGCATCTCGCTTTGCTCTTCTTTGCTTAACCGATTTAGACTTCCCCTTACCGCTTAACCGAGCAAGTGTATCCTTAATTTCTTTTTGGATTTCCTCTTGTGAAACTTCGTTTTTCTGCTGATCCTTGCGGGTAGTTTTTCTAACTTGTTTGGCAACGTTAGCGCCAGTTTTTTCAATATTTACCTTTTTTATACGCTTTCTTTTGCGCTTTTGGGCGTCGTTGTCCTTCTTCGGTTTTTCTTTCTCAACAGGCAATTCGATTTTACCCAAAACTGTTGGCCCCGAAAGTTTTACCTTTTGAACTTTTATGGTCTCAATAGGCTTATCTGCTTCTTCAACCTCAGGTGTCTTTTCAGGCTCAACCTTTACTTCTTTAACTTCTTCCTTCGGCGCAGGTGGTTCTACTTTTGGCTCCACTTCCTTTTTTACTGGTCGAGTCGAGCTGTCTACTTTATCAAGGTCAATTTTGCCTACAACAGAAGGCTTTACGATTTTCTTTTCTGGCTTGGGAGTTTCAACTTTAACTGTTTCAACAACTTCCTCAGCACGATCAATTGTGATTGTTTTGCGCTCCTCTTTTTTCTGTCGACTTGCTTCTTCTGCTTTTTCCTTCGCACCTCTATCTGCCTGAAATTCATCAAGTAGCATTTCATAAACTGCCGGCTCCAGTTTTGTATTAGGGCTCGTGTCAATGTCTTGTCCTTGATCTGCAAGAAATTCCACAATAGTGCTGATACCAACATTCAACTCTCGCGCTACTTTGCTTAACCTTTTTGGTGCTGCCATAAATAATAATTGTCGACTAAATTAATAATCATTGTGCTACATTTCAATTTTTCAGTAGCTAATCTTAAGCGGAACTTCCGCCATTTTTAATCAAATTCTGATTGAAGAATCTTAATCACAGTTCCAATTGTTTCTTCTTCTAAATCTGTTCTTTTTGCGAGTTCTTCCGCAGAAATTTCTAATACAGAACGTGCTGAATCACAACCAATCGACTTGAGTTGATCTAAAATCCAGTGGTCGATTTCGTCTGCGAATTCCTCTAAATCAACATCATCAATAGCTTCCGTTCCTTCTCTGTAAACATCCAGTTCTAATTCAACCAATTTACTTGCCAATTTAATATTGTGACCTCCTTTGCCTATAGCCAAAGACACCTGATCGGGCTTTAAGTATACATCTGCTCGTTCCTTCTCGTTATCAATATCCATAGAAACAATCCTTGCAGGACTTAACGCTCTTGTAATTAACAGTTGCATGTTGTTCGTCCAATTAATTACATCGATATTTTCGTTTCTCAATTCGCGCACTATGCCGTGAATTCTAGATCCCTTCATTCCGACACAAGCACCAACCGGATCAATACGATCATCATAAGATTCTACGGCTACTTTTGCTCTCTCTCCTGGTTCCCGCACAATTTTCTTTATCGTTATCAAGCCATCAAATACTTCAGGTACTTCCAGTTCGAATAATCGCTCTAAGAATTCCGGAGCAGTTCTCGATAAAATAATAATGGGATTATTATTTCTTAAATCAACCTTTAAAACAACGGCTCTAATGCTATCACCCTTTTTAAAATAGTCCGTTGGTATTTGCTCAGATTTAGGCATGATTAACTCATTGCCTTCGTCATCTAAAATCAATATCTCTCTCTTCCAAATCTGATAAACTTCACCCGTAATGATTTCGCCAACTCTTTCTTTGTATTTACGGTATATCTGATCTTTTTCTAACTCTAAAATTCGACCTATCAAATTTTGTCTTAATGAAAGGATGTTTCTTCTTCCAAAGTCGTCGAATTTTATCTCTTGCGAGACTTCTTCCCCAACTTCAAAATCCGGTTCTATTTCAATCGCAGACTTGTATGCGATTTGAGTATTGGTATCTTCGACTTCACCGTCAAAAACAATTTCCCTGTTTAACCAAATTTCTAAATCTCCTTTGTCCACATTAATAATGACATCAATATGATCATCCGTTCCGTATTTTTTCTTGAGCATTGATCTAAATACGTCCTCCAAGATTCTCATCATGGTAGTACGATCAATATTTTTGAATTCTTTAAATTCTGAAAATGACTCAATCAAGTTTGCAGTGTTCATTGCATATTTTATTTAAATGAAATAACAAGTTTTGTTTGCTTTATATTACTAAAAGGAATCTCGTATTTATTCACGATCACTTCCTTTTTCTTTCTTCCTTCAATTTTTTCTTTTGTTTCCTGCTCCAGCATAATAAAGTTCTCATTAACCGAAATAAGTTTGCCTTCTTGGCTACCGTGCTCGTTTAACACAACTTTAACTTCTCTCCCTACATTCTTCACATATTGCTTATGCACTTTAAATGGTTGATCCATACCTGCCGACGAAACCGATAATTGAAAGTCTTCTTTTTCTCGGTCCAAATTATGCTCAATATTACGGCTAACTGATACGCAATCTTGAATAGAAACTTTACTCTGTTCAGCATCAAGAAACAATTTAATATCATTAGCACTTGAGATTTCTAAATCTACGATGAACAATCCCTTATCAAGTTCATTTATTCGTTCTTCTGCTAACGCTATTACTGTCTTCTTATCTATCACAGGCTTATCAAATAACCGTTATTTATTGGTACAAAAAAGGGGGACTTTCGTCCCCACTTCGTTTCAATTCAATATTTGATTGCACAAATATACACAATAATATTTTTATTCCAAATTACCTTGATTGAAGCGTTGGCTGTCCTCGCTCTGTGATAACCTTGTCAACATTCCCATTTTTATAAACCGCGTGGTAAATTACTTTGTTTCTTTTTCCATAAATAATCATGGGGCCGTGACGTTTATTGCTCTTGTAGCTTGTTTCTGAAAGTTTTTTACCTCTTCGTGAATATTGTGTGGTTTTACCGTTTAGATTTCCGTTTTTGAATTCGTTTTCATAAGCAACGATAATACCACCGGGATAATAATGCATCCATTTGCCTTCTTTAACACCCATTTTATAAGACCCTGAAGCTACTTTGGCTCCGTCAATCTGGCTGAAGGAAATCCATAAACCCTCTTTATAACTGCCTTCAGAAAACCTTTCATTTTCAGCAATAAGAGCCTCCATTTCACTCTTTTTTCTTATGATTTTCCAGCTTCCCTGGTCTCTCAATTTACCATCATCAAAATAGTATGTCCAGGATCCTGTTTTCATATCACGCGTATACGCTCCCTTATAAGAAAGCTGACCGTTTGGGTACCATCCTTTCCATTGGCCATCCATAGAACCAGCTTGGAAATTGCCTTCGTCTTTTTCGGTCCCACTTTCGTACCAGCTGTTCCATTTGCCTTCCTCCATACCATCCAGGTACGTCCCTTTTTGAAGCTCTGCTCCATTTTCAAACCAAGTAAGCCAGTTTCCTTGTTTCAAGTCATTTTCATACTCCCCTGTCTTCCATTTAGATCCATCTTTATAAAAATAATTCCACGTACCTGTTTTTAACCCTTTCTCAAACAATCCTGTATAATGTGTGTTCCCATTGGGGTAATAGTAAGTCCATTTTCCTTCTTGTAAATCCTCATTAAAATCACCTTCCATGTCTTTTTGGCCCGTTCTATCCCGCCAAATCCAATGGCCAACCTTTTTACCCATGTCCCATTCACCCTCTCTCAGGACAATCCCACTTTTGAAATACGCTTTGTACTCTCCGTGGAGCAAATCATCCTTGAAATTTGCTTCTCGGTCTATTGCCTCTCCATCTACAAAATAGAATTTCCATTTTCCAGTCTTTTTTCCATTTAAATGCGTTCCACTTATCCTTGGTTTTCCGGCAGGGTTGTATTTTTCATAAGGCCCTGTCATCAAACCATTCGCGTAAGTTGTTTGCTCATTAATCCTGAGTTCGCTATAATGTGACTTCAATATTCCATTACCATCAACAATGAGCTGCTGCCCGTCTTCAGTCCAATAATTCCATAAATACTTTACCGAATCTTTATACTCAAAATGTTCTTTTTTTTGATGGGTAGAAAGTTGGTCTGAAGGCCTATACCAAACTATCCAAACCCCCACTTCTTCACCCATTTTGTACTGTCCTTCTTCTGCTTTACTACCATCATTGAAGAAAGCGCGATAGGTACTGTCTTGTAAATCCCATTTAAACCAACCGTCTTGCTGAATTTTTCCGTTTTCATAGAAGCGCGTAACTTTTCCATTCAAATAACCACGATCGTAAATTGCAATTTCTTCTTTGTTGCCATTTTTATAATAAAACGTCCACCGGCCCTGTTTCGATCCAATGTCATTCCACCCTTTGTTATTAAGGTAGCCTTCACTTCGCACCTGAGTACTGTCAAAATCCCAGTAGGTTAGTACTTTTTCCTTCCCAAGTAATCCATTTATTGAACTAGAATATTCTTCATTTTGTCCATGTGCGAATACACTAAACGACACTATATAAATAATTAACAATTGCTTCATTGAAATTTCCAATTCTATCTTATTGCTAAAGTAGCAACAGAAAACATACGGCAGTAATTTTGAATTATAACCTTTTAACATTGCAACGTTACAATGTTTCAAACACCCAGTTAAAATACAAACCTCCGCACTTTTTAATAAGCTTGATGATCTTTAAAACAACATTCAGCGTAAAATCTGATCATAGAATACTTGATGCAATCTTGCCCTAATTTGCATGGTATTGATTTTATTATTTGATGGGTCTGGATACACTCTATTACTGCAAAACACAAAAATGAACTCGTTTTCAGGATCTATCCAGGTGCAAATACCGGTAAAACCAGTATGCCCGTATGACGCGACTGGACAATCTGATGATCGGGTACTGGAACTTTCACTGGTCGGCTTATCAAATCCAAGACCTCTATGGCTTTGGTTCTGACGCCCTGTAAACAAATTTACCGTGGACTCTTCAATGAATTGATGTCCGCCGTAAGTTCCACCATTAAGGAGCATCTGGCAAAAAATACCGACGTCTGCAGCAGAACCGAATAGGCCAGCATTGCCGGCTTCCCCTCCAAATAATGCAGCTGTAGGGTCGTGTACAAAACCCTTAAGAATACTCCCTCTCCAGTACGTATCATACTCTGTTGGAGCGATTTCAGTGATTACAGAGTCATTCTTTTGCAACGGAGAATAACCCAATGTGCTTAGTCCCATTGGATGATAAAAGACACTATCTACAAAATTTGAAAATGTAGTCTCGTTCAATTTACTTTTCATAATACTGTACAACATATTCATATTGATATCGCTGTACTTATATGATTTTGAAGAATCAAGCCTGACAGCATTCATCATCAGCCAAAGTGTATCTAAATAATTACGATCTAAGAAAAAATTCTCCGCTACTGGCACAGTATATATTTCATTTTCTTTGTCACAAAAAAAAGCATCCCACCGCCCAATTGTGTCATGCTGATACTCTAGATATGGCTTCAGCCTCAAACCTGAAGGAGCACCAGACTGATGTAAGAGCAATTCTTGAAAAGTGATGTTTTCAAAAGCGCTAGGGCGGCCGAGTATTCGACTTATAGAATCCGGCAAATATTGCCCTAAAGAATCTGTTATTTGAAATAGTCCTTTATCGTGAAAATGCATGAATGCCGGTGTTGTCGCTATAATTTTAGTAAGCGATGCAAGGTCATAAATATCGCGATTTGAAACAGGTTCTAGCTTTTCATAAGTTAAGTGTCCAAAAGATTGATTATAAATTATTTTACCACTTTTTATCGCCATAATTTGACAGCCAGGTGCTACTCCTGAAAATATCATCTCTCTAACAATCCTACGGATTTTCAAAAGCGAATCAGAGCTTATTCCAACTTCCTCTGGCAAACTATATTCCACCCTGATTTTTTCTGACTTTATGCTGTGTCCAGCTAAAAACTTACCATATGTTTTTGGCAAGCAACCCGTAATAGCTACTCCACCATAGATTGCTTCCATCAGATTATTTGAAGTGCTCGTGCTTTGATTAAAAACCTGTATTACTGTTGAAAGACTATCTAATAAGATTAAATTTTTTGGATGATTGATATTGACAACGACAAGCGCATTGGTTAGATCCATTTTTAACAACGTTGACAGGTCTTTTAAATGTCGATTATCTAGCTCTTCATTGATTGTAAATACAAGGTTTTCAAATCGATTGAAGGCATTTAATTTGAGTTTATTTCTACCGACTTTTCTAACCTCAAATTTTTGATAATTATTTGACCATTTTGTATATGAAATTCTTTCAGGTTGGCCATAATTAATAATGCAGGCTTTTCGATTTATCTCTGTAAAAGGAATCCGATATTGATTGTTGTTTACCAATACAATCGATTGCTTAATCAGCTGCTCTTTCATTCCAATCAAAGCGACTTGGAATGCCTGATAAAACTCGCTATCAGATTCCGCTTGTGGCTCTTTGTTCATCCATGTTTTTGCAATCAAAATTTTTCTTACTCTAGCGTTAATATCGTCCACACTGATTACTTGTTCTTTTACTTTCTGAACAAGATCATTTACAAACTTATTAATCAGATTAGAATCCTTAATTGAAACTTGAATTAAGTCTGCTCCTCGAAGAAATGCATTCATTAACTCATTAGAGTCTGTGATTTCCGAATTACTCCATATATTAAGTCCTCTGTGATTCAACCTTTCATTAGAGAACTTCTTGTGTCCAATGAAAGGTTTTTTTTGTGCTTTAGGTTTCGAAAA
This sequence comes from Crocinitomicaceae bacterium, assembly GCA_018663635.1. Taxonomy (GTDB): domain Bacteria; phylum Bacteroidota; class Bacteroidia; order Flavobacteriales_D; family Parvicellaceae; genus UBA10066. The sequence goes on along the minus strand of JABJPZ010000057.1, from coordinate 9,395 downwards.
AAGAACATTTAATAAACCTGAATCTATCAATGTCAAAAGAGCTGAATTAGCCATACTCTCCTCTTTAGCTATGTGAGGTGAATTACTTGGGAAAATATATGGCTCCGCAACATGCACAATTTTATTTAGATAGTCGTCTTGATGTCTTTTTAGTTGTATATAGGCTTTGCGCGAAGGAAAATCAATCAATGGATGATATCTCTTTTTATCTTTTATTTCTGACGGAGTTGAAAAGTTCACGCCCAAAAATGATTTAACCTCCGATTCTAAAAACAACAAACTGTCTAGTGTTGTTTGATCAAGCGTATAGCCATTTGCTAATTGATTGCCGCTTGAAAGTAATCCCGCTAAATCAAAATGCTCGGTGCCGATGAACATCGGAAGCTTCAATCCTCTGTTTAATTTCGAGTAATTTAAAATATTTTCCACTTTACCATTCAACACAATTCCTGCATAATTTTTTTGAACTAAAAGGCTGTCAAAATAATTCGCTTTAACTAAAATTAGTTGACTAATTTTTTCCGCTATTGGCATCGTGATTAACATCGAATCAGCCCAAGAAGGGTCTACTTCATAATCTTCAATCCTTTTTTCAATGATTTCTGGTAAATCCGTCTGCTCACAAGACCATCCGATAAGAATTGTTGCTAAAAAAAGAATCCTGGGAAAAGACATAAACAAATTTAGGAGTAATAAGTGAGGTGTAATAACCCCTTTTGCTTATTTATTCTCCATATAAAAATTGATCGGGTTAACTTATTAAAAAACGGGTATAAATTCAATACTAAGGATAGTGGTATTGAACGATATAAACACACTTTGGTCGTTCCCCTTGATGTTCGTTGAGTAAGGGCCCATTGGGATCCTTAAAAATTCTTAATAAGTCCCTCATATTATTCGGGCTAATGTAAAAATATCACACCCTCCTATAGTAATGCTTAATCATTAAATATTAGTTAGTTAACACAATGATGAAACCATTTAGCCTCTGTTTCGTTAACTTAGCATTAGTTTAACGCATGTGGCTCATTACATGTTGATTACGATGATAAACTATGTGTAAATTTGTGAATATTGCTATTATAGGTGATTATAACTTTAAAATTAAAAGTCATAATCAGACTAATGCCGTATTCAGACATTGCGAAGATCACTTTGAAATCGGTATAAATACCTTCTGGATTAACTCCTCTGAGCTTAAAGAAAACGTCGATGATACCCTGAAAAAATACAGCGCTGTGTATCTAGCTAACGGCCCATATAAGCATCCTTATGCTATTTTGAAAGCCATCAAACATATTCGAGAGGCTAATATTCCTTTCTTGGCGACTGACAAAACTTACAAATTTGTTCTAATTGATTTATTTGAACATGTAATCGGTTTCAGAGCTATTAAACCGGATGTTGATGCGCAAAACGAAAAACTAAACATTCATAATCTGGTAGAACAAAAATTAGTGTACTTTGATGAAGGCAGTCAAATTTTTGATTGTTATGGCAGACGCACGAGTTTTGAATATACTTCTGAAGCTTTTCAAATAGATCCTAATTTTGCACACAATCTAAAAGAAAAAGGAGTCAATTTTAGCGGGTCGGATGATCAACAATTTATTCAATCTATGGAATATGGAAATAATAGCTTTTTTATCTCGACCATGTTCAGTCCATTATTGAGTTCCACTGTAGCTATGCCACATCCGTTATTAACAGGTCTTATTCACTTTGCCGTGGAAACAAAAAAAAAGGCAACTGAAGTTGATCTAGCACATGTCGGGTAATTTATTTTTCCAATTAAGATAGCTCGCCATATATCTCTCTCAAGACTTGACCTCTGAAATCAAAAATTTTATTGAGACTTTTCTTTATCACAACAGCATTAAGAATACCCCCCAGAATCCCAAATGGAGGTTGATAAGTTATCATGTCCTCCATTAAGACACCATTTTCAATCTCGCTTATTTTATGTTGATGGTGCCAAAATTTATAAGGACCGATTCGTTGTTCATCAATAAAAAACTTTTTTTCCTCCACCTGTGAAATCTCCGTTACCCAATTCATCTTGATTCCAAATAGAGGACTTACTTTATAAGTAATAATCATACCGGCATACATCATCGAAGCTCCATTTCCAGATGTAATATCAAATCCCATCTCCGGAGGTGTAATTCTTTTCAAATTATTTGGGTTAGAGATAAATTCCCATATCTCATCTGTGCTAACAGCGAGTTTTTGCGTTTTATGAATTTGATAATGCGGCATCTTTTTATCTTTATTTATGATCTTAACCGAGACATTCCACCATCCACGGGTAGCACCTGCCCTGTTATCCAGCTAGAATTTTCAGACAATAAAAATTCTACCATTTGAGCAATATCCTGGGCTTTACCAATTCTTTTTAGTGGATGCCTTTCAGCATTCGCTCTTCTTTTTTCTTCACTACTCAAAAGCTTGTTTGCCAATGGCGTATCTAATAGAGATGGTGCAATGCTGTTTACTCTTATTCTTGGAGAAAGCTCCGCAGATAGTGCTTTGGTTAATCCTTCGATAGCTCCTTTCGATACCGAAACTTGACTATGAAAATTAAATCCAAATTGAGCCGCTACTGAGGAGAATAATACAATGGAACTATTTTCTGAAGCCTTTAATTTTACCAAGGCAGCTTGTATGCATTTAATAGCTCCCACAACTTGTAATTCCAAATCTTCAAGAAAATCTCCTGGTTTAATTCTTGAAAATGGTTTTAGGTTAATGCTCCCTGGACAGTAGACCAAACCATCAATCGTATCTGGCAAAAATGATAAATCCACTTCTGAATCAAGAACATCTAGGTGATGAAAAGAAGTGGTTGGCTTACTCGCTACGGGTTCGTTTCGCTTGTAAGTAGAATAAACCGCATAATTGTTTTTTTGAAGAAGTTCTACCGTTGCAGCACCCACACCAGATGATCCTCCGATAACTAGGACGTTTTTCATACCCTGTAAACAAGATTCCGTCTAAATTGTTTCCGAGAAGAATTTTCTCTGTTAAAAAGGCAAATTGTTTAAATCAACATTTCCACCTGAGACGATTATGCCAATATTTTTATTCCTGAATTTATCTCTATGCTTATAAAGTGCCGCAAAAGGAACGGCAGAAGATGGCTCAATTATAATTTTCATTCGCTCCCAAATTAAGCGCATTGCATCAATGATTTCTTGCTCGCTGACTAAATAAATTGCCTCAACAAGCTCCTTAATAATTGGGAAATTGACATCTCCTAAAGAAGTTCTGAGTCCATCTGCAATTGTTTTTGGGTTTTCAACGGGCACAATTTGTCCGGCAATAAGTGATTGAAAAGCGTCATCTGCGCCTTCAGGTTCTCCACCCAAAATAGATACCTGTTTTCTAAAACGAAAAGCTGCAAGTGCTGTTCCTGCAAGTAAGCCACCTCCACCAACTGGGGTGAAAATAGCATCCAAGTTATCAACCTGTCCCAGAAGCTCCATAGCAGCTGTTGCATTTCCATTAATCACTTCAATTTGATTTGATGGATGTAAAAAAACAGAACCTGTCTCCTCTTGAACCTTTGCTGCAGCTTGCTCTCGAGCTTGCTGTGTTGGAGCACAATCAATAACCGTAGCTCCATAACCCAAAACCGCTTTCTTTTTAATTTCAGGAGCACTTGAAGGCATAACAATAGTTGCCTTTGTCCCCGTTTTATTTGCAGCCAAAGCTACTGCTTGCGCAAAATTACCTGAGCTATGGGTTACCACTCCAAGCTCTCTTTCTCTTGCTGATAAAGATAAAATAGCATTCGTCGCACCTCTCATTTTAAAAGCGCCCATTTTTTGAAAATTCTCACACTTTAAATGAATGCCTGCACCAAAAATTTCATCTATGCTCTCCGAAGTTAAAACCGGAGTTTGGTGCACATAGCTAGTAATGCGTTTTGCCGTATCAATAAGTTCTTGTTGTGTAGTCATTTCACTCTATTTTCAAATATTGACCTGTCTTCATGTCTCTACCAATTTTATTAGCAGGTATTACCAATCCGTGCATACAAATAAATATACCGGCAGGTAAAGTTTGGACGGCTGCCAATGCCATACCCAAATTGACATCGGCATCTGTATTTGCAAATCGTTCGGGTCGCATTGCTCCAGTGATAATAACGGTCTTTGTATTCTTGTTAGATAGAAATTTAGCCGTTTCTGCCATGGTATCAGTACCGTGCGTTACTATGACTTTTTCACACTCTAATTCTTCAATAAGACAATGTAACGCGCTTCTATCTTCTTCTGTTATTTCGAGACTGTCTTTTTTACAAGCTGTTAATAACTCATACTCAAAAGAAGGATTTATTTTTTTTAAAATTCTTTTAAACGCAGGGTCATGAATTTCAAAAGCCCAACCCTTAGTTGACTTAGGATAGTCTTTATCTATTGTTCCGCCTGTTTGGATCAATGCAATTTTAATTTTAGTCACGCTTAAGTTCTTTGAATTGATTGAATAATTTGGGAGTATACTTAGCAACTTCATCCTGGTATTCTGCCCACACTGTAGAAAAAAGGCTATTGATTATTTCGACAACTGAATCGGTTTTAATCCTGGCAGTTCGAACAGCAAACTCAGCCGTAGTTGTTGGTTCACCCTTTAATGACATAATATGAGATGAAGCCGAATATAAATATGTGTTGAGTTTCCGAGAATTGTCTTGATATCCAGAGAGGTCTTTTGCCTGCATAAAGACTTCCTGAATTTTAACAATCGTATCGTTAATCTCCTTCCCAAGTGTCTTAATTGCTTCTTGAATGGTGTCCTCTTCAAGTTCAAATTGAACATTTACTCTATGAATCGTTTCTTGAGCGTCAATAAGTCTTTCCATAGCTAATCTGGCCAGCTTAATAGTCTTTTTATGCTGATTCCAGAGCCTTCTATTGGCCAAAATGCCTTCCAAATTAAAAGCAATTCTAGGATCTGGTTTAACCTCAATGAAAATAGAGTCAGAATACGTTCCATAGCTTAAAACAAGTTTATATTTACCGGGAACAACTTTAGGGCCCCAACTATCTTTCGCATCAGGTTTTACCTTTTTTCTAGACGGATACTTCACTCCTTTTTCATTCAAGTACCAAGGGACAACTTGCAAACCCGTATCAACTTCCTGCGTGTAAGTATACAAAGTGTCCGCCTCCATATTCAATACCATTACCTGTATTTCTTTCCAGTTTTCATCTTTACTTTCATCTACCTCCGATTCAGCTGGCTTTTGGTCCGCATCGTCCGTTTCTATTTTCGGGTTTTTAATCCATACTTTTATCTCTGCATTATTTGATTGGTTTTCTCCCTCAAAATAACCATCTGCTCTAAATCGAACGCCTGATGCCGGCAGCGTATTCATTTGATAAGCTTCTTCAACACCGAACACATAAAAATCATTTTTGGGCCATTCGCCAAATGTTTTGGCCAGCTCACGCAAAGGTCTTATGTCATTCAAAATATAAATTGCCCTACCAAAAGTTCCAATAACTAAATCGTCTTCCCTTTCCTGAATTTTCATATCCATGGTAGAAACCGATGGATAGTCTTTATCCCATTTCGTCCATGTGCCACCTTTATTGATTGAAAAGTACAGCCCATTTTCAGTACCCAGAAATAATAATTTATCTTCTTTTGGATCTTGCACGAAACTTAAAGCGTGACCACTGACTTTTTTATCATTAACTATACGAACAAATGTTTTTCCTAAATCTGAGGTCTTATAAAGATAGGGCGTCCAATCATTTCTTCTGTAATCATTAATAACGATATAAGCTTCTTTTTCTGAGTGCGGTGAAGCGAAAATTTGTGGCACCCAAAAACCTTTTTTTGGACCCACAATTTTCATAGATAGGTTATTCCAGCTTTTACCACCATCAAGTGTCAATTGAATATTTCCATCATCCGTGCCAACCCAAATAATGTCTTTATTAACGGGGCTTGCTTCTATACATAAAATCGTGGTATGGTTCTCCGCTCGTGTAGCGTCTATAGTTAATCCGCCACTTTTATGCTGCTGTTGTTTTGTCGAATCATTGGTGGTCAAATCCGGACTTATAATTTGCCAATCCTTTCCTTTGTTGTTAGAATAGTGCACAAATTGGCTCCCAAAATACAAGCCTTTTGAGTTGTGAGGATCTTGTGAAATTGCAGCATTCCAATTAAACCTTAAATACTTCCCCTCCGGATGAACGGGCTGAATGTATTCGGTATGGCCTGTTTTCGAATCATAATAATAGACATTACCTCCCTGGTACATCGCATATCCATAACGGTTATCCTCAGCGTCTGGTAGCACATCGAAACCATCTCCAAACATTACCTCTTGCCACTCAAAGTTTGAAATGCCTCCATTTTTATGAACTTGACTTGGCCCAACATAGGAACCGTTGTCTTGCATGCCACCATAAATATGATAAGGGAAATCATTATCAATATTAATATGGTAAAATTGAGCAACGGGAATATTCTCCACAAATCTCCAGGTTTTTGCCCTGTCATAAGTAATATTCAATCCACCATCGTTACCTTCAATAATATGATTGGAATTATTAGGATTAATCCAGATCGCGTGATGATCGGGATGAACGCCTTGCCCGGTGTAAGGAATAATTACTTCGAAATTTTTTCCACCATCTTCGCTACGTGTAATGTAGGTGTGTAGACTATAAATCGTATTTTCATTCAATGGATCTACAAAAATATCTGCATAATAAAATGGCCTGTTCCCTACATTTTTTGTGGCCTTTTTCTCCCAGTTAAAACCTCCATCAAGCGATTTATACAACGCAATTTCTTTACTCTCCACTAATGCATAAACTACTTTAGAATTTGATGCAGCAATTGCCAAGCCAATCCTTCCCAGCTTCCCCTTTGGTAGCCCGTCTTTTTCTGTCCGCTTTTTCCAAGTGTCGCCTCCATCAAAAGAAACATAAAGACCTGAACCTTCTCCGCCAGAATTAAAAAACCAAGGTTCTCTTTTATGCTCCCACATGGAAGCAATTAACTTATTGGGGTTCGAAGGGTCAACAACTAAATCGGCACATCCTGTAAGGTTATTGATATAAAGTACTTTATTCCAGCTTTCGCCCCCATCAACGGTTTTATAAACCCCTCTTTCAGCATTGGAACCCCAAGGACTTCCCAGAGCTCCAGCGTAAACAATATCCGGATTGTCTCTGTCAATAATGACCCGGTGAATTGTCTTGGTCTTCTCCAATCCTTTTAAATCCCAAGTTCTACCACCGTCAATGCTCTTGTATATTCCAGCTCCAGAAGAATGGGAATTTCGAGGATTTCCCTCACCTGTGCCTGCCCAAATAACGTCAGGATTTGATTGCTGAATTGCTATTGAACCAATCGATTGAAGCGCCTGCTTATCAAATAAGGGATCCCACGATAAACCTGCATTCGTTGATTTCCAAACTCCACCAGAAGCTGTTCCAATATAAATTTCATTAGGTCGGCTGGAAACAACATCAATACACGTAACTCGGCCACTCATGCCCGCGGGTCCAATAGCATGTGTTTCGATTGCATTAAATTGAGAAATATCAACTTGCTGCGCATTGATAATCACAGCGAGCATTAAGAATTCAAATAGTAAGCTGCATTTTTTCATGGGCCTAAAGTTAATAAATCAACGCATGGATGAACCCTTTAATAATGCGTGTTACTTGTTTAAGATTGCAAATTCTTTTGCTGCATAGGTAAGAATAACATCGGCTCCTGCTCTCTTAATACTCAATAACATTTCTTGCATCGAGGTGTTATAATCCAACCATCCATTTTGTGCGGCCGCCTTTAACATTGCGTACTCTCCAGATACATTATACGCGGCAATTGGTATATTGAAATCTTTCTTAAGCATGTGTATAATATCTAAATAACACAGTGCAGGCTTCACCATCAAAAAATCTGCTCCCTCACTTTCATCAAGTTCAGCTTCACGAATTGCCTCGTATTTATTCCCCGGATCCATTTGATATGATTTCTTATCGCCGCTTTTAGGTGCTGAATCCAACGCATCTCTGAAGGGTCCATAAAACGCACTGGCGTATTTTGCGGTATACGACATTATGGAAACTTCTTCATGGCCATGAGCGTCCAGTTCTTCCCTAATGTATTCAACTCTGCCGTCCATCATATCTGAAGGACCCACAATGTCGATTCCTGCATCAGCTTGAGCTACGGCCATTTTTGCTAAAATCGGCAGTGTTTCGTCATTCAAAATCTTGCCATCTAAAACAAGCCCATCGTGGCCATCAGAAGAATAAGGATCCATGGCTACATCACTAATTAAACAACAGTTCGGAAATTCCTTTTTAATGGTACTTATTGCCTTTAAATAAAAATTTCGGTCATTGTACGAGTAGCTCGCATCAGCATCCTTTAAACTATCATCCAAACCTGGGAATAATACAAATGAATTAATCCCTAATTTGACACAACTTTCCAATTCATGCAATACCATGTCTACAGACCATCTGTTTTGACCAGGCAAACTTAATATTGGGTCAGCGATTTCTTTACCATCAACTAAAAATAGCGGGTAAATTAAATCGTTCACAGAAACTGTGGTTTCTCGAACCATGGAACGAACCGTTTCCGATTTTCTATTGCGTCTTGGGCGTATCATATATCATTGCTTAAATCGATGCAAATATAAACAATGATTACACAGTTGCTGATTAATCCTTATTTGATTACCTGAAATCAAATTTCGTGAAGACGCTTTATTTCTTGATAAAAGTTTTCATCAAAAACCCACTTCGATTATCTCCGATTCTTAGAATATAAGTGCCGTAGGAAAGACCTTGTATATCTATTCGCATTCCGTTAGCAATTTTAGTGGTGAATAATACCTGGCCTGTTATAGAAAGTACATCCAGTTTAATAATCTCGTTAGTCGCATTAGGGAAATCAATTTGCAAAAAATCTGATGCCGGATTCGGATAGACAACTGCCCCCTCGAGAATATTCTCGGTAACCTTTAAAGTTATTTCTTCTTGATTTTGAATCTCATCAATTGTATTATCAGAATCAGCCAAAATCAATTCCTCTTGACTTATTAGTTCAGGTACATATACACATCTTTCCCAACTATTACCACTATACCATTGACCGACATGTAATTTGAATCTAGTGTCTGTATATAATTCGCTTAATAAAAACTCATAGGTTGAGTTTTGATGTAGGTCAATAAGAGAATCCAGTACCATGTCTTCTAAAATTAAACATGGTGCGTCAAAAAGCAGATCGATTCCATCAAAACTTAACGTGTAAATACCTGTTTCACCAGCAAGTGTTTTTAATAAAGTAGAATAATGTGCTTCATTAACATGAATTGCGTTAACACTGTACTCTTCAGCCCCAAT
>JABJPZ010000056.1 GCA_018663635.1 Crocinitomicaceae bacterium | reverse complement strand
TACCTTTCACAAAAGCAATAATACCCGTATTCACATAGCCTGTATCAAATTCTACACCCCATGCCGTTAGTTGTTTTTGTATGAATTTAGAAGTTTCAAACTCTTTAAACGATAGTTCAGGATGTTGATGAATATGTCTTCTGATTTGAATGACCTCATCATTATATTCTTTGGCTAAGGCCTTTATCTTTGCTATCATCCTTTATCCTGAAAATATTCAACACCTGAAACAATCATTCTCAAAGCAACAAGCAGCATGATTATACCGAAAATTAATTTCACTAATAATTCATCCAACTTCAGGCTGAACTTAGAACCAAAATATCCACCGGCAATAAATGCAATGGCAATAACCAAAGCATACCGCCAGTTCATCGAGCCTGCTTGATAATAATTCATTGCAGCCAAAATTCCGATCGGCGGAAGCATTAATAATAGACTGGTTCCTTGCGCTTCAAATTGAGTTAATCCAAGCACATAAACCAGTGCTGGCACAATAATGATTCCTCCACCAATGCCTACAAAACCACTCACGGCACCAGCGGCCAATCCAATAGCAACTAAAATAACTAAGGTACTAATCTCCATAAAAGTGGTTAAAAATCCATGCTTAAAGATAAGTATTTTACAGATGGCAACAGAACGCCGTCATCCACACCCCACGACCAATCAAACCTTACGTAATAACCAAACAACCTACTACGTAATCCAAAACCATATCCATATATAATTGGTTCTTTCTGGTTCTCAATAGTTATCAATAAATTGCCATCCCTAACGATAGTTGTATTAAAAGAATTTTCAGCAGAGTACGGATCAACACCTGTCCAGGATGCACCCGCATCTGCAAATCCTACAATCATAAAATTTTCAGCAAAATCGCTCTTCATCGGTTTCCACGTTAACATTTTAATTATTGGTATTCTTAACTCAGAATTAATTACAGCAAAAGAATTCCCATTACGCGCATTCTGGAAGAATCCACGTACCGGGGTTGCTATAGTTTGAAAAAAATAATTGTTATTCGGATCAATTTGAATGCTATTATCAAATTTTGGCATGAGCCAATTATCCACTCCACCTAGATAATACACCAATTTCCGATTTCCAAAGGAAGTACTCCCGGCGACTCTATTAGCCCAGACCATATTTCTCCAGATTCTTGTATAGTGCCTGATGTCCCCTCCAACAGTAAATAAGTCTGTTTTAGGTTCGTTCAACTCTCTGTAGACTTCTCCCCAAAATTTCATTCTCAAACCACGATAAAGGTTTAACCCTAATGGAATAGCATGATCATAAACATAATCTAATTTAAAACCACCCCAATAATCTGTTGAATTAGGAATATTCAATGTCGTTTGATCTGTCGATTGCGTTACGTTACGATCAGCTCTCAAATTAGCTGTTGCACGTAAACTAGACACCTCCGAAAACGGATACTTCAAATTATATTTCGCATCATAGGTTTGTACTTTATCGACCCGATCATCGTAAAATCGAGTAAAAGTTTGTCTAGATGCCATGTATTTCTTGTCCAATCGGTGACGTAGATTTTCATAACATATCAGGTACTCGTTGCTATTGAAATTGGCTGGAAACCTAACTCCTCCGATAAGACGGTAATCCTCCATTAAATCAATTATTCCAAACTTGATCATCCCATTAAAACCGGGGTTGCTGTAATAAATTCCGGGAGCAAATCGCTGATAAGACTGATTTAAAAAACTATTATCTAGCTGTGAAACTATGTAGTCCGATGTAAAATTAATCGTGTATAAATCTTGCCGAGGTAATACGAAAACTTCTTCTTCTACGCGTTCTTCAAATTGCACTACTATTGAACTATCGGGTTGCAGAGTCTCAGTAGGCTCTTCAAAGTTGACCACCTCTTTTTCATAAGCAGGTTCGTCGTCTTCAAATTGATAATTATTGATGTCAATCGTTGAGCTCGAATCAACAATTATATCACTAGTGTCAATATTAAAAATATTGAGCTGAACTATACCTAATTGGTGCTTCATAAATTGTGTAGGCATAATGTTCTTTTGACGTAATTGAAGATTGTTATCCTTTTGACCAATATAAAATTGAAACTTCCCATCTTTAAAAATAAGTTCAGAAAACACGCCGCCTGAGCCACAAACGTCATGCTCCAAAATAGAACGCGAATAGTTAGTGACTGGATGAATAACAGAAAAATACTTGTAATGAACAACCGTATCAATATGACTGATTAAGCTATCATAAGATGCTACAAATCGATTCGTGATACCACTCTCATTGCTCAAAAATGTGTAATTATTCTTACTAAATTGAAACGGTTGCGTTTCATTTACCTTTGGAGTCCTCGTTATGCGGGTTAAAAAAGCAGATCTAGTACGATTGAAAATAAAAATATCCATATTCTCATTGTATGCTTTTATCTCCACCTTTCGATTCTTCCTAATGGTATCACTTTCTCTATTAGATGAGAAAATAATTCTGTCAGAATTATCAACAAAACTTGGATCCAAATCATCGTAAATGTCATTGGTCAGCTGTTCTTGGCTATTTCCAATCACTTTGTATAAAAACAAGTCTGTTTGTCCCTTTTTTGCTGCACTCATAATAATGAACTTCCCATCATCAGAATATTGTGCAGACAGAACCTTCGTCAAACCCAATAACGGCCGTCGCGTTGTTTTTTTGTCTTCAACTGAATAAATATTGATCAGCACCTCCCCTTTCTTCTCTACAAAATAAGTGAGCGCTTTACTTGTTGGGTGCCAAGACAAGACAGGAAAAGTGCGGTCTACAATTCTGTTTAAATCCAATCCGCCTTTATGAATTTTACGGAGTTTGTCCTCTTCCAAATGGTATAACCATACTTTATATTGCCCATCTTCATTCGTAACAAACGAGGCATATTGCCCATCTGGGCTTAGTTTAAATTGATTGTAGTTGTATTTCTTTTTGGTTTTAAAGGTTAGCTGATTTCCCGTATTTTGACCCCGAAACTTTTCGTCAGCTCTGTATTTGCGCTTGTAATAATTTTGATAATCGTGCATGATGGTCTTTAACGATGTCCCTAATACAAACAAAAAGCCGCTTTCTATACTTCGACTTACTCTTGTCATGTAAAGAACATTAGGAATAACGTTCTCTCCGTATACCTCGGCAATGTAATTCCAGATTGCCTGACCCGCCAATTCTGCATCCTTATTTTGCAACGCATTAAAATTAACGAACCGATCTGTCAGAATACCGTCTTTCACTAAATTATCTATCTCGGTAGACCATCCTTTACCAGCGTATGCAATAAAACCTTTTAAATACCAATCTGGAAGGCTTAGAAGGGTATTGTTCTTAAGAACATCTTTCCAATTCCCACCATACATGAGCTGCTGAAGCAGGATCTCAGTAAGGCCCGATTTAATTTGCTGATCCAAAGATCGATGATCCCCTTCGTAAAAAACAAATATTTTGGAACCAACAATTTTTGTGACACCACCAATATTTGAATTAATATCATTGGTTAAACCAATATTACTTTGTTGAAATTGTGACTGACTATTAAATACAAGAATTTCAACTTTTTGTTTTAAGTTAAAATCCAGAAGCTCCTCTAAATCAATTAGGCTTTTGTGTGCTGATTTAGCAGCATAAACAGCATGATTTTTTCCGTCACCATGAAAAAATACTTTAAACCTTTCAAAATTATAAGATTGCCAGAAAAACTCATTGTATTGCACCCGATTTTGTCCAAAATCAAGATGAGATCCGGTGTAGTATTGTGCTCTCATTTCCTTTCCTAAGGAGATGACCATGAGAAACAAGACAGAAATATATTTGAACGTATTAATCAAAATAAAATAGTAAACGCAAAGATAACAGAAATCGTATGTATTTTTACCTTATAATTTGAACCCATGATAAAGATTCAGCAATTCACTTTCAACCCATTTCAAGAAAACACATATGTCTTATATGATGAGAGTAAAGAGTGTGTAATTATAGATCCCGGATGTTATGAACCGCACGAACAAGAGGAGCTGGCACAATTTATTGCCAATAAGGAGCTTAATCCAGTTATTTTAGCATTAACACATAGTCATATTGACCATGTGCTAGGCAATCACTTCATCTGCAACCGTTTCAAATTGAAGCCCCAAATTCATCGATTAGATTTGGAAACCCTTCGGAACGTGAAAAATTATGCCCATGTCTACGGTTTTTCAGGATATCAACCATCCCCGGAACCTGAAATATTTCTTAAAGAAGAAAATCCCTTCACTTTTGGTAATTCAACTTTAGAAATTCGTTTCGTGCCAGGTCATG
>JABJPZ010000055.1 GCA_018663635.1 Crocinitomicaceae bacterium | reverse complement strand
TATTACATTTAACGACTCTATAGATGTATCTTCTCAAGGTTTTAGAGGTGGTGCATATCAAGTTTCCCCCTTCGACTGTAGCTTTTTATTCACAATAGATGCGTATGAATACGAAAGCTCTTCTGGGCTTGGCGCTATGAAAGGAGAGGGCATTAGTCAGTATACATTAAATGATGGGGGAAGAGGCGCTCTTGCTAATGGCGGTGGCGGTGGAAACGATCACAATTCTGGTGGTGGCGGTGGTGCCAATGTTGCTAGTGGCGGTATGGGCGGTATTAACGACGAGCCATCTACATTTAACTGTCGAGGTGATTTTCCTGGAGAGGGAGGAAAAGCATTAGTTACAGGAACGAATAGAATATTTTTAGGTGGTGGTGGTGGATCCGGACATTGCAATAGCACTTTCAATAACAAAGCTGGAAATGGTGGCGGTTTAGTCATACTCATGGCCAATGAAATTATTGGTAATGGACACCGTATCGTAGCAAATGGCGAGGACGGCTTGCGAGGTTTTGGTGATGGTGGAAGTGGTGGTGGTGCTGGCGGTTCTGTCGTTCTTTACGCTGATAATTATTCCTCGACGCTTAACATTGAAGCAAACGGGGGCAATGGCGGAAATGGAAATGGTTCTTATCTAGACGACATGGGCAATGTCTTTAATTCTGCTTCTTTTCGGTGTTTTGGCCCTGGTGGTGGTGGTGGTGGTGGTCTAGTTTGGTTCAAAGGGGGCAGCACACCAAGTGGAATTAATATTGCTAATACTGGGGGGATTTCTGGAGTAGTTTCTAATACTCAAGAAACTTCTTGTGCAGGCAGTCCTCTGGGTGCAGCGCCCGGAAATGGCGGAGGAGTTCAGTTTAATGCCGCGGTTCTGTCCAGTAATAAATTAAATAAAGTTTGCGAATACAATCCTCAATTAGATATTGGTAATGATACCATTATCTGCTATGCACAAAACTTACTACTTACCGCTCAGCTAAGTGGTATTTATGAATGGTCAACAGGAGAAACTACACAATCAATCCTCGTAACTAATGGCGGAGAGTATTGGGTGAAAGTGGAAATAAATGGATGGCTGATATGCGACACCATAATAATCTCTAATAATGGATTGAATGTCGATTTAGGTCCAGACCAGAATATTTGCGGAGAGCAGGTTGTCACACTAGATGCTGGTCCTGGAGCCATTAGCTATCTTTGGTCCACATCAGAAATCACACAGAGTATTGAAGTTGTCCAAGGGGGAACTTACTCGATTGAAACGGATGATGGTAACTGTATCAATGCTGATGAAATAGTAATTATTGAATGTGTTGAAAATTTATTCATTCCAAATACGATTACCCCAAATAGTGATGGAGAAAATGACTTTTGGATTATTGAAGGTTTAGAAAAATATCCAGGTAACAGCGTAATAATCATGAACAGAAATGGGTCTGAGGTTTTTAAAAAGACCGATTATGACAATTCCTGGAACGGAGAAAGTTTACCAAGCACAACCTACTATTATGTAGTTGAACTCAATGATGGAATCAGCTTTTTTAAAGGAACTATCACCATTATTAGACAACAATGAAACGGAAAATAGCCATATTAATGTTGTTCCTTTGCAACCATAGCTATGGTCAACAAATTCCAGTATTTTCCCTTTACGATGTCAATAAATATATTTTAAACCCAGCATTTGCTGGATCTGAGTACTATTGGGAATTTGCTTTACAACATCGTTCGCAATGGATTGGCTTTGCGAATGGTCCCAGTACGCAGCTTTTTTCCACTCATTCTAGAATTGACGGTACTTCTTCTGGGTTTGGCGCTAATTTTTACAACGACAAAACGGGCGTTATTGGCAATACTGGTGCAAATTTAAGCTATGCTTATCACGCTGATTTGTCTGATATATTTGAAATTTCTTTTGGTTTAAATGGTTCTTTTACTCAGTACAAGTTATTTGGAGATGACTTATTGTTGCACAGTGCAACTGATAAATTACTTGAACAGACGAAAGGCAAAGCGGGTATAATTAACGCCTCTTTTGGCACCGTCTTATACGCTGATAATTTTTATTTTGGACTTTCTGCCCTTAATTTATTGTCTCCAAAATTGATCTACTACAATGGAGCCTCCACACCATTGACTACTCATTACTACTTGCAAACAGGAGGCTCAATTCAAGTTGGTACTAATTCCTCTCTATCCCCCTCTTTAATCTTTAACTACGTATCTAATAACCCTTCTCAAGTTAATCTCAGATTAAGCTATGAATATATCGATGTGTTTAGAATTGCCGCCGGCTACCGGTGGAAGGATGCTTTTATTTTTTGTGCAAGAATGAAAATTATTGACGAGCTCTATCTAGATTATGCATACGATATGGGAATCTCTCAATTAAATTCCGCTCATACCGGGTCGCATGAAGTCCTGTTGTCGTATCACTTCTATTACAATACAATTTATAAAAACAGCAAGGCTAAATACAACTTTAAACGAATAAAGAAAAGGGCTGATTAGCGTGGCTCTGCATTTTACGAATAATAAAATTCTACCAGCAGTCATGTTTCTTTTGCAATAAAACACGTTATTGATAAGTAGCGTGCACCTTATGCATAAGCACAAAGTTATTTATTAACGACTGTGAATAATTTATGTTAACCTGTAACATAAGGTGTATAATCTAGACTAATTTTAAACCGTGAAAGTATTAATAACCTTTTCGTATTTCTTTTTTCTCTGGCCTGTATTTGCATTTTCGGGACAGAACCCTGGTGATTCTGACACGAACAAAATTGGAGTGGATTCAATTCAGTACAGAATGGATTCCCTTATTCATTTAGGTAATCCGCGATATACGTACTCGCAGAACTTCATTTGGACTGATTCTTCAGAAACTTCGATATTGCGGACACCGGAATACTATAAGAATCGTTACAAAGAAAAAGACCTGATGTACAAAGTCGTCGACAATTGGGGAAAAGGTTTTGATTCACTATACGGAACCAGAAATCTCAGGCCCATTCTTCACGGTATTGCCTATCGAGGTGGTGCCAATAATTATTTTCACGAAACTAAAAAAAGAAGGAACAGTAATCCCCTTCCGGCAGATGGTATTGACAACCTGTGTTCAGAAGGGTTTTCTCATTCCGTGTACTTATATCGTACAAATTTTGATAATGCTCCAATATCCCACAGTTGCAATTGCGAGAATGGAGGAATCAATAAAATGAAGTATTCGCAATTCGATTATTACGACACACAACACGTTTACGATATGCTTGAAATCGTACATAAAAGCGCCCTAAACGACAGCGTCGGACCCGTTTATTTACACTGTTGGAATGGCTGGCATGCTTCAGGTTTTATTTCTGCCATTATTTTAAAACAGTTTTGTGGGATGTCTGATTTAGAGGCGACAGCTTATTGGGATTTAGGCACCGATGGTGCAAATACTAGCCCTAGATATAATAAAATTCGAGAAGACATTAAGAATTTCAAGCCTTATCCAGAGTTTATTTTAATCGATAGCCTAGGAAATAAAGTTTGCCCTCCAATGCCTGATATTATCGACAGTTCAATGCTTCACATCACTGTAGAACACCTAGCAATTGTGCCAGAAGCAATTCCTGTCGGTACTATTATGATCATGAATAAGGTGAAATTTGGGCCAAATAAAACGACATTATCAAGTCCTGGAAATAATCCGGACCTTAAGTATTTACTCGAAGCACTAGAAAAAAGTCCCTCTCTTAAAGTTGAAATCGCTGGACATACTGACCGATCAGGAAAAGCAGCAACGAACAAAGTTCTATCAACCAAAAGAGCACAATGGGTATTTAATTACCTTGTTAAAAAAGGAATTCCTGCAGAACGAATGGTCTTTAAAGGTTACGGACATTTTAAGCCTGCCTACACCAACAAAACCAAAGAAGG